>JAZNQB010000283.1:0-21846 GCA_045589995.1 Paludibacteraceae bacterium | reverse complement strand
TGATAAGATGCAGATTCATTTTGATTATACAGGTTATATGGGATGGAAAACGATGGCAAAGAAATATGAGATGCTTGATATTGATGATTTTATCTTGATGCAGTACGAGTATGCATTCCATCGTGCAAAAGGTAAGACCGCTGATATCCCAAGTAACTTCAATGAATATTTTGACCCTCGTTATACCGAGACAAAGGTGAATGACGATGTGATGTCTATCCCTGATATTCAAGCTTATTGGGCAGATCAAATAGTTACAGATTGGCAAGAAGAGACCTTCGGGTACAATGGTTTGAATAGCAATCATAGTTTCACTGTGAGCGGTGGTAATAAGGCTGCGAATTTCTCTTTGTCATATAGTCGTATTGATGATGAGGGCATTATGTATGGTTCTGATTATAATCGTAATAACTTGAATTTTAAGGCAAAATTCAAACCTATTAAGGATTTGACAATCAGTTTTACCGCGCGTTATTCTAATACACAAGTTTTGGGATCAGGAACGAACACAGCTCAGGACGCAGGTTCCAAGACGGAGAGTCGCGTGCGTAACGCTATTGCCTATGCGCCAATAGAATTGTTTGCGAAGGACAATGTGACTGGATTGGAGGATTATGAATCATTCGGTTCGCTCTATGATCCAATCACCACTATTGACCACAACTATCGAGTGAAGATAGATAATAAGTACAATTTGCAGGGTTATGTAAGTTATAAGTTTGCAAAGATGTTCACCTTTAAGACTGAGTTGGGTTACGAGGGTCGTTATCAAGACCAAGATCGTTACTATGGTCCTACTACATACTTTTCTCGTGCAGGTGATGGTTTTACCTATGCAGAAGGTGCGGGTTATGGACATGTGGTAGTAACAGACCAAAAATCAAGTCGCTTGAAGAATACGAATACATTGGAATTCAAGAAGAAATGGGCTGATAACCACGACTTGGGTATCTTGATTGGTGAAGAGATGCAGATTATGAAGGGTGAGTTGCGTACATATAATGGTTATGGATATGACGCAAGTTTAACAGGTGATAAGGTATTCAATTATTTAGGTTCTGCAAAGGCGTACACAAGCAAGTCGTATGTGAATCCTGCGGATAATATGCTTTCATTCTTCGCTCGTGCTAATTATGTATTATTTAATCGCTATTATTTGACAGCAACCTTCCGTGCTGATGCTTCAACACGCTTCTCAAAAGGTAACCAATGGGGCTATTTCCCATCAGCAGCAGTAGCGTGGCGTATCGTGGACGAGGAGTGGATGCAAGGTGCAGCCAATTGGTTGAGCAACTTGAAACTGCGTCTCTCTTATGGTTCGGTAGGTAATAACAATGTGGATTTGGGTTATCTGCGTCCGGAGTATTTGGCGTCTTCCACTGCATATATGGAAGGATTTGATACGAAGTTGACCGATGGTGGCTCAGATGTGATAGCAGCCAATAACAAACTCAAATGGGAAACTACTATTACCCGCGACTTAGGTATTGACTTCGGTTTCTTCAACGAGCGTTTGACGGGAACAATCGACCTTTATTGGAATAGCACCAATGACCTTATCTTAAAATATAAGATGGGTGTAGGTGGTTATAACTACCAATATCGTAATATCGGTTCTACGGACAATAAGGGTGTTGAGTTCTCAGTTAATGCAGTTATCTTGGATAAGCGTTCAAAGAGTTTGAGTTATGGTTTGAGCGTGAATGCCAATATATCTCACAATGTGAATAGAGTAGTGGATTTAGGTGGTATGAGCGAGTATTTGGTATCAACAGCTTGCTTCTCATCTAACTATAACAACACCGATTATGAGTTTAAACTTACTCCAGGTGCCAAGGTTGGTGATATCTACGGCTATGAGACAGATGGCTGGTACACAGCAGAGGATTTCGTTTCTTATAACCCGGCAAATAACAGATGGTATGGGGAGGATGGTAAGGCCATTACTACTATCCTTGGTGAGGCTCGCCCGGGTATGGTGAAATTGGTTGACCAGACAGGAGAAGGAACAGTAGATACAGAGGACCGTGTGGTATTGGGTAATACCCAGGCTGATGTACAAGGTGGTTTCGGATTGAACTTCCACATTGGCGGCGAGAAGTGGGGTAAGTTTGACCTCAGTGCACAATTTACTTATAGTGTAGGAAATGAGGTGCTTAACCTATCTGCATTGGATTATGGAACAATCTTTGATAAGTCCAAACTACGTAATAACACAGCAGATGTGGCTTATGGTTCCCGTTATTCTCTCTTCCGTGCAGATGGAGGATTTATTCCGAGTGATTATATTGGGTCTAATGGTAAGGTAGCAGGCGATGAATACATAGCGATGGTAGCAGCATTGGCAACATACAATGCAAATGCAACTACAGCAAATCCAATTAGCGATAATATAGCGTTGACTGACAAGTTTGTAGAGGATGCATCATTCTTGCGTCTATCAGCACTCACTATCGGTTATACACTTCCTGAGAAATGGATGAAGAAAGCGTATATCAAAACAGCGCGTATCTTCTTCTCCGGATCTAACTTATTCTGTGTAACACCTTATACAGGAGCAGACCCTGAAGTGGATACTCGCTCGAAGATTAATCCATTGGCTACTGGAGTGGATTTCTCAGCATTCCCAAAGAGCCGTGCATTTAACTTTGGTGTAAATCTATCATTCTAATCACGTGTGTAACCTATAAAAAAAGAAGACTTATGAAAACGAGTAAATATATAGTAATAGTAATGGTAGCGTTGGGCCTGGTGGCCTGTAACTTCTTTGAGTCCGAGTCTCCTTCTGCAATGGATGCTGCGGCAGTATTCTCTAATGAAAATAACACAGAGTTAGCAATTGCTGCTGTATATGAGCAATTCGGTCAAGATAAATCCTATCGTAACCGTTTAGCATGCGGTTATCAAGGCATGAATACGGACGCAGAGTATGGTACTAAAAATAGTGGTGCTGCTGATTATAATATTTATGCGATTACTCCTAATAGTGCTGATTTGTCTACCGCCAATGGTAAAGATCCGTGGGGCTACCTCAACTCTGCTATCGAGCGCTGTAATAATATCATCGAGGGTATCGAGCAATATGGTGATACCACTCTTAAAACCATGAAGTATTTCTTGGGTGAGGCGTATTTTCTTCGTTCCTTCTGTTATTTAGAGATGGTTAAGTTGTGGGGTGATGTGCCTGCACGCTTTGAGTCTATCGCAAAGAATGAGGAGGGCTTGACGCTTAAGAAATCCGATAGAACCAATGTGTTAAAGCAATTGCGTATTGATTTGAAGAAGGCTGCCGAGTATATGCCATGGTCCAAAGAGTGTCCGGGTGCTGCAGCTACTTATACAGGTCGTCCAAGTAAGGCAGCTGCATTGGCATTATTAGCTCGTGTGGACCTTATGTATGCAGGTAAGGGTGTTCGCCCTGCAACATGGCAAAACGGACCAGAGTTCTTAGTGGCAGATGCGAACTTGCGTGCTGAACTCAATACGGAAGTAATGTGGGCATGTGCGCAGATTTTGAATGAGCCTTCAGAGCAAGATAAGTGGGAGGAGGAGTACATTGATATTTTCAAGAAAGTATGTGCTGACGAGACCAATTATTATAACTCTGAGATTTTCTGGGAGATTCCTTTTGCAGACGGTAGTCGCGGTCAGGTATTGCAATACAACACTATGAAGATGAATGATGCATTGGGTGGCTTGAAGAATAATGAAAGTGGTTCAAGCAACTCTGCTGTAGGAATTGTGCCTACATTATATTATGATTACGAGGATGCAGATACGCGCCGTGATGTAACTATTGCGCGCTTTATTTGGGTGTATGATGAGGGTGCGAAGTTCAATTCAGATCCTGCCAAGGTGGATGCTGCGTTCAAAGAGAAAGGAAGCGATAAGAAGATTCTTTATCAGAAGAACCAACTTATTTCTGATTGGTATGCAGGTAAGTATCGTGTAGAGTGGATGAACCGCACTCGTTCTGGTAACGATGATGGTGTTAACTTCCCAATTATCCGTTATACTGATGTGCTCTTGATGGCAGCCGAGGCGTCTATTGGTGGTATCGGTGGTGATATGCCTACCAATACATATGGTATTGATGGTGTAGCTTGTTTCAATAAGGTACGCGCTCGCGCAGGCGTGGATGCAAAAGAATTGACAATGCAAAATATCCAATTAGAGCGTAAGTTAGAGTTCACTGGTGAATATATCCGTAAATATGACTTGATGCGTTGGGGTATATTAGCAGATGCATTATTAAATGAGCACGCTCGTTTGGAGCGAATGAATAAGCATGAAGGTGAATATGCACAACTACAAGATACTATTTACTACAAATTCAAATATGTGGGTGGAGAGTATAGTTTTACACCTGATATCAAGGGTTTTCTTTTGGATTCAGTGTATGGACTCAAAAAGGGTGAATTGGGTACTCCTGCATACTATAATCCAGAAAATGGATGGGTTAAGACCTCCGCATATTCAAGCTCTTCGGACGGTCGTCTATTGGCTCCTGCTAATTATGCACTCTTTGATCGTGATTATCCTGAGCGTCTCAATGGACGCCAGTATTGGCCAATCTTTGCTGTCAATGTAGGACAATCCAATGGAGCTCTCTGGAATGATTATGACTATGTGTCAGCAATTACAGAGGAATAAAAATGAAATATAAAATTGGATTAATAGTACTGATAGGATGGTGCACCATGTTTTTATGGTCGTGCCATCCTATTGACAACCCCAAACCAGAAAATAAGATTGATACGGATGCTGAATTAGTGGAGGCATGCTCAAGAGTACAGGGTGGCGGAGTAGGAGTGACAGGTGGAGATGGAGGAACTATTTACCGTGTGACTCGTTTGGACGATGCGAAGAATCCTGATACAGGATTGCCGATGGTAGGTACGCTGCGTTATGCTATCAATCAAGTAGGTGCAAGACGAATATTATTCTCTGTTTCGGGCACTATTTATCTAGAGAAAGAACCTCTTCGTATAAAGACGGGCAATATCACTATTGATGGTCAGTCTGCTCCTGGAGATGGTATTTGTATAGCTAATCAACCGCTGATAGTGGATGGTGCGAGCAATGTAATCATTCGTTTTATACGAATCCGATTAGGTGATAATAGTAAAACAGAGAGCGATGCGCTATCTGTGAATGGTGCTACGGGTGTGGTATTGGATCACTTGAGTTGCTCATGGTCAGTGGATGAGTGTGTGAGTTGTTACGGTAATACGAATTTCACAATGCAGTATTGCATTATATCCGAGTCGTTGCGTATATCTGTGCATGGTAAGGGAAAACATGGTTATGGCGGTATCTGGGGTGGCACGAATGCTTCATTTCATCACAACTTATTAGCGCACCATGATAGTCGTAATCCACGCTTTGACCATGATTATGTGAATGCTCAGTGTGCTGGACCGATTGACTATGTAAATAATGTGGTCTATAATTGGGGTAATAACTCTGCTTATGGAGGCGAGGGTTCTACGAATGGAGCTGGAGGGCGACAGATTAATTTTGTAAAAAACTACTACAAGTATGGGCCTGCTACACCGATTAGCAAGCGAATAAGGTTTGTTGACCCAACAACCAACTGCTCTAATTGTACTGATAAATTAGGTGGGATAGTAGTACCAGCACAAATTTATTTGGCAGGAAACTATATGTATGGTTCCGAAGCTATAACGGCAGATAACTGGCAAGGGTCTACCGTACAGACGGATGAAGTAAAAGTGCTTAATCGCTGGATAGAAGGACTGACTACTATGCCGAACGAGCAGTCAGCTGAAGCCGCCTATGAGACGGTATTGGCAAAGGCGGGATGTTCATTGCGTCGAGATGTAGTAGATACACGCATAGTAGAGGAGGTCCGTAAAGGAACATATACATACAAAGGGTGTAGGGAGTCGAATAATGGGCTTATTGATTCACAAGCCGATGTGGGTGGATGGCCGGAATTAAAGAGTGAGACGAAACCTATGGATACGGATTTTGATGGTATTCCTGATGAATGGGAAACTAATTATAACTTAGACCCGCTTAATCCGGCAGACGCAAGAGATAAAACATTAGTAAGTAATCATACTAATTTAGATGTCTATATGTGCTATTTGGTACGCGATTTGTATTGAAGTGCATAAATAGGACAAGAAAAGAAATATATACATTATTAATATGAAAAAGTGGTTATTATCCTTTGTTGCATTTGTATGCGTAATGGCAGTCAATGCGCAGAATCCTTATGATAAGTATTATATCAATCTGCCATGTGCGGTAGAGAAAGTACGACCAGTGGTATTCCCAGATTATACGGTGAAGCTGACTGATTTCGGTGCAGTGGGTGATGGTAAGACAGACTGTACAGAGGCTTTTGCGCAGGCATTGAAGCATTTGAAAAAGCAGGGCGGTGGTCATTTGATTGTGCCTAATGGTACATGGTTTACAGGTCCTATCAAACTGGTATCAAATGTGGATTTACACTTGGAGGATAAGGCAACTATTCTCTTCTCGCCTAATAAAGAATTGTATGTGCAGCCATCGGACACATTGCGTGATGGTAAGAAAAAGTGCTATGCGCTCATTCATGGTTCTAAATTAGAGAATGTAGCCATTACGGGTCATGGTACGATTGATGGACAAGGATTCTATTGGCGTCCTATTAAGCAGAAGAAGGTGATTACGCAAGATGTGATAGCGGCGGATGGTAATGTATGGGAAGAGGCGCTTGCCATGGGCGGTGTAACCAGACCTGATGGTAATAGCAAGAAATGGCTCATCTGGTATCCATTCAATCTGAAGAAAGATTTGAATATACCTAATATTGCAGCAGACCCTATTACACAAGAGAAGATGCGTCCGCACTTGGTGAATATCACGGACTCAAAGAATGTGCTTATTGAGAATGTGAAATTGATTAACTCGCCTAAGTTTCACTTAGTGCCAACTCGTATTCAAAACCTGATTATTGATGGCGTGTATGTGCGTTGTCCTCATTGGGCGCAGAATGGTGACGCGATGGACCCAGGTAATGTACAGGTGGCATTGATAGTGAATTGTAATATCTCTTGCGGTGATGATGGAATCTGTATGAAAGGTGGTGTAGGAGAGAAGGGTGTGGCTGCTGGTCCACAACGCGATTTCGTTATTCGCTATGACACCGTTTATCATGCACATGGTGGTTTTGTCATCGGTTCTGAGTTCTCTGGTGGCATGCAGCGTTTAATCGTGCAAGACTGCTATTTCGATGGCACAGATATTGGTTGTCGCTTCAAATCAGCACCAGGTCGTGGTGGCTGGTGTGAAGATATTTATTGCCAGAATTTGATAATGAAGAATATGGTTAATTCGGCTATCCTTATCTCTTCGGGCTATGCAGATAGAGGAGCTGGTGTTAGTGCTACAGATAGTGATGATAAGAATGCCTTCTTTCCTGATTGGTCGAATATGATATTCCGTAATATCACATGTGTGGGGTCTAAACAAGCAGTAGACATTCAGGGATTAAAAGGTAAACCTGTGCGCGATATCTTATTCGATAATGTGATGATTATAGGTAATAGAGGTGGAGTCAAGATGGAGTGGGCAAAGAATATAAAGTTTGTCAATTGTAATATAAATCCTAAACCAATGCCTATTGAGGACTATAAGAAGATAGAAAATGTGACTTATAATGGTCAGGACCCAGACGCAGTAGAGTAAAAAGCAAAAAATCTACATTTTTTGACAATATGTACTTGTTTGTTTGCTAAAAATGTAGTATCTTTGCAGCGTAAAACAATATATATATGCATAGTAGAATATAGAAAAATAACTAACTCTAATATTAACCTATAAAAACGAAAACATTATGAAGAAATTTTTCCTCTTCGCTGCTGCCGCTATCGCAGCTATGTCAATGAACGCCGCTGTATGGGAGTTCAAAACTGACACTATCAACACTGTAGAAGCAGTTAAGGCTATGGCATCGAACACTACGTTCATTCTCACGCAAAAGACTTCCAGTGACAACCAACCTTACGTAGCAGTTGATTATAAATTGGGGGGAGCTGATGCAGAGTTGTATTTTACCAATGCACCTATTGAGGTTAAGTTTACATACAAGAACTCTGGTGACAAAACTGAGTGTCTCAAGTTTTATAATAGTTACCTCCAGATCAACCGAAAAGGTGTTATCATGACTATCTATTGTATGCCGGGCGATGACATCATTATTACTCCGAAATCCTATAGCAAGGCTTGCGAGTTCGCTGTAACAGGTGCTGACAAAGCCGTAGTTGCATTCGAGAAAAATACTGAAACTCCCATTGTTCTTAAGGCTACGGATTCGGAAGTTGTGTTCGACTCTTCGGCTCCTTCAGATGCAAATGCGTACGCTCAGGCTTGCCAGTTTGTAAGCATCCAAGTTGGTGGTTCTGGTAACAACGAGGCTATCGACAATGTAGAGGCTGGCGTTAAGGCTGTTAAGACTTTCGAGAACGGTCAACTCGTTATTATCAAGAATGGTGTTAAATACAACGCACTTGGTGTAGCTCTCTAATCATTACAGAGTATATACAACAAAAATGGCTCGCATATGCGGGCCATTTTTATATTATGTATATTTGTTTGTTGTGATGGTTAGTCTATTCCAGCTATCTTAAGTGCGGCATTAATGCCATCTAATGCAGAGGAGGTGATGCCGCCTGCATATCCTGCTCCTTCTCCGCAAGGGTATAGGCTTGGAGTGGAGATGGACTGTAGTGTATCGGGATCTCGTGGAATACGCACAGCACTACTGCTTCGGCTCTCTACGCCAACGATGATAGCTTCGTTGGTGAGGAAGCCTGGATATTTGCGATCAAAATCTCGAAATCCTTGTTGCAGTCGTTTGCCTATATGGGCAGGTAACCACTGGTCTAGACGGCTTGGTGTGATACCTGGTAGGTAGCTGCAGTTGGGCAGTGTGTGTGATGGTTTGCTATCTACAAAATCGCGTAGTCGTTGTGCTGGTGCGGTATTCTGTTTTATTTCTCCCGTTTTTTTTGTGCATTTTAATGCTTCGTGGTATGCGAGTGTTTCCAGTGCTTGTTGGAATGCTAATCCGCGTAGCGGGTCATCGCCGGGTATGTCTTCCGGGTTTATTTGTACTACGATACCACTATTAGCAAAAGGTGAGTTGCGATGACTGGCAGACATACCATTGACTACACAAGTGTGTGTTGTGCTGCCCGCAGGCACCATATGTCCTCCTGGGCACATACAGAATGAATAGACGCCTCTTCCGTTTACTTGCGTCACCAATGAGTAGGATGCATTGCCTAATAAATGTATTGTCTCTTCGTTCTTGCGCTCCGATGTGTGGTTTCTCTTGCCTTTGAAATACATGAGGTCATTGATGAGTGCTTGTGGGTGTTCGGCGCGTACACCCATAGCAAATCCTTTCGTCTCCAATGTTACGCCTTCGTCTGCGAGCATACGGTAGGTATCGTGTGCGGAATGACCGATGGCGAGGATGATAGGTGTCGCTAATTCGTGATTGGCATTTCTGAAAGGCTGAAGCGAGTCAATACATTTCTCGAAATGGATCTCTCCTCCGTGTGTAATGATACATTCGCGCATTCGCTTGATGATAGATGGCAGTTTATCGCTGCCTATATGCGCATGTGCCTCGTATAGCACGGTGTCTGGTGCTCCGAAATGATGGAATATTTCCATCACGCGTTGCATGTTACCGCGTTTTTTGGATCGTGAGAAGAGTTTGCCATCTGAGAAAGTGCCCGCACCGCCTTCTCCAAAGCAATAGTTAGATTCCTCATTGAGTCCCATATTGCGATTGAGCTGCGCGATGTCTATTTTGCGTTCGCTCACTTCTTTTCCACGCTCGTAAATGATGGGTTTAATGCCGTGCTCAATGAGTGTGAGTGCCGCGAAGAGTCCTGCAGGTCCTGCTCCGATGATGATGACTTGTTTGGGTGCATGATGCACATCTTGGAAGACGGGTGGTGTGTATAGAGGGATAGGGGCATCTTTTGGAATAGGATTGCCTTTGTCGTCTATAAGAATGGTAAGATGCACTTTCAGCTCTCGCTGGCGTGCATCTACCGAACGCTTTACAACGCGCCATTGCTGCTGTGCAGCATGGGCATCTTTAGGAGATAGTATGTATTGACGAGTGGTCAACTTAGCTTCCTATCTTGTTGAGAACTACTTCTAGTCCTAATTCTTTTACTTTCTCGTTGATTTTTACCTCTAATTCTTCGCACAACTCAGGGTTGTCGCGTAGTACATTCTTTACATTATCGCGACCTTGACCGAGTTTAGTGTCACCATAACTGAAGAATGAACCGCTTTTCTTAATGATTTCAGTAGCGACTGCGAAGTCAAGAATTTCGCCTATTTTAGAGATGCCCTCGTTGAACATGAGGTCAAACTCTGCTTTCTTAAATGGCGGAGCTACTTTATTTTTAACAACTTTAACGCGTACTTGGTTTCCTTTGATTGTCTCGCCGTCTTTAATTTGTCCGGCACGGCGGATGTCTAATCGTACGCTGGCATAGAATTTGAGTGCATTTCCTCCTGTCGTGGTTTCTGGGTTACCAAACATAACACCTATTTTCTCACGTAACTGGTTGATAAAGATAACAGTAGTACTTGTTTTATTAACAGATGCCGTCATTTTACGCAATGCTTGACTCATCAGTCGTGCTTGGAGACCTACCTTGTTATCACCCATTTCTCCGGTAATTTCTGCTTTGGGAGTTAAAGCTGCTACTGAGTCAATGACAATCAAGTCCACAGCTGAGGAACGGATAAGTTCATCAGCAATTTCTAATGCCTGCTCACCAGAATCAGGTTGTGCAATAAGCAGGTCGTCAGTGCATACACCCAATTTGGCAGCGTAGAAACGATCAAAAGCGTGCTCTGCATCAATGATAGCTGCTATTCCGCCTTGTTTCTGTGTTTCCGCCATAGCATGGATGGCAAGAGTGGTTTTACCGGATGACTCTGGACCATATATCTCTATTATACGCCCTTTGGGGTAACCGCCTACACCAAGAGCGAGGTTCAAACCGATACTTCCAGTAGGGATAATAGGGACATTCTCAATTTTTTCGTCTCCTAACTTCATGATAGAGCCTTTGCCGAAGTTCTTGTCAATCTTGGCCATTGCTGCTTGCAAGGCTTTTAACTTCTCGGCTGAAGGTTTGTTGTTTTCTGTAGCCATAGTATAGAATTTTAAATGTTTATCTAACAAATCTAAATGCTCAAAGCACATCTTGAACATTCACGCTACAAAATTACTAATAATTTTGCAAATATGCAAGTAGAAAGTTATTTTTTTGTGAAATAGCGGCAATATGCTTGCAATCCGCATTGCTCGCATTTAGGTTTACGGGCTTGGCATATGTATCGTCCGTGTAGTAATAACCAATGGTGTGCTTTTGGAATAATGTCTTGTGGAATATGGCGCACTAATTGGTCTTCTGTTTGCCTTGGTGTGCGGCTATGTGTGGTGAGTCCTAAGCGTTCGCTGACGCGAAAGATATGTGTATCCACTGCCATGGTGGGTTGATTCCAAATGACAGCGCAAACTACATTTGCAGTTTTTCGTCCTACGCCAGATAAGGTTTGTAAATCATCTATGTTGTCAGGCACTTCGCTATGATAGACGCTCACTAATCGCTGTGCCATTTGGACAAGGTGGTTTGCTTTGGCGCGTGGATAACTGACGGATTTGATGAACTCATATACTTCGTCGCTTGTAGCATTAGCAAGTGCTTGAGGTGTGGGGTATTGTGCGAATAAAGCAGGAGTAACCATGTTTACGCGCTTGTCTGTGCATTGGGCAGAAAGCATAACAGCCACAAGCAGTTCAAATGGATTGCTATAATGCAACTCCGATTGCGCAACGGGCATGTTGGCTTCAAACCAATGGAGAATATGCTCAAAGCGTTGTTTGGTGGTCATAGTATATTTTGCTCAGAAATTGTAATAATCGTGTAGCTTGCTGTTGTACATTCGCGGTCTCAGGAGTGATTTCGCGTTTTTGGAGGCGTAGAAGCATTATCTGATAGAGAAGTAATAAGCATACTTCTATGTCAGACATAGTGGGTTTATCTGTTTTTGCTTTTAGGAGATTGAGTGAAGGTGTGAGTCGTATGATGTTAGCGCGGTAGATAGCATCTTCTTGCAAAAGACGCGTGTGTATTTCTTCTAGTTCGGATAGTGCGTTTTGTGCCAATTGAAGGTGTCCGCATTCTGTAATTCCTTCTCGGTGCATCATCTCATTCAAATCATGCAATTCTTGTGTGGCATTAGCCTGTTGTGGAAAAGCACGCAGGTAGTCCTCCATTTGCCATAAATAGAGGATGTATTCGGCTATGTTCTCTTTCTTGCTTTTCATTCGTTTTTTGCTTTTGTTTTAGACTTCCTCTTCGTCGTCATCCCAATCTATTTCGTCTAGATAGGCGTCGCTCATGAATACCTCAATGTCTCTTCTGTCTTTCTTGGTGGGGCGTCCTGTGCCTCTATCTCGTCCGCTTTGTCCTGCTAATCGTGCGAGTTCGAGCAGTTCAAGCTGTTCTTTGGATGTGATATCTCGTAGGTATTCAGGTACGAGTTTGGCTCCTAATCGGTTTTGGCATAATTGCAAGATGCGGTAGGTGTATGTGATAGGTCCTTTGCGTACAGAGAACGTGTCTCCTACATGGAAGGTGCGGCTGGGTTTGAGTTGTACGCCGTTCATGGTGATGCGCCCATTCTTACATGCGTCAGCTGCGATGGAGCGCGTTTTGTAGATACGCATTGCCCATAGGAACTTATCAATTCGTACTTCGCTCATGTGAATGCTTATTTATTATTAAACTGATTCATGGTACGGTCAATGCCAGCGAGGCAGAAAGATGGAATTAGTTCGGTAGTTACTTTTAGTCTATCGTTTATCTGTTGCTCCTCTTCTGCGGTCCATTTACCTAATACGAAGTTGATTTGTGCACCTCGTGTGTATTCGTTTCCGATTCCAAATCGCACACGCGCGTACGCGTCTGTACCTAATACGGATTGTATATTACCCAGCCCATTATGTCCGCCATTGCTACCTTTTTTACGCATGCGGATAGTGCCGAATGGTAGATTGAGATCATCCACAAGAACAAGCATGTTTTCTATTGGTATTTTTTCTTGTTGTAACCAATAGCGTACTGCGTTTCCGCTGAGGTTCATGTAAGTGGATGGTTTGAGCAATACCATTTCTGCATTCTTGACGCGGCATTTGGCTATCATGCCATAGCGTTTGTCCTCCCATGTAGCATTGACGGATTGAGCAAAGGCATCCAATATGATAAAGCCGATGTTGTGCCGTGTGTCGGCATACTCGGGACCTATATTTCCTAAACCAACGATAAGATATTTCATATGCTAAAAAATGAGAGAGCGAGTTGATCCCGCTCCCTCTGCTTTTCTACTTTCGACTTTGAGCGAAAGCGGTCTTTCGACTAATTAACCTTGTTTGCTCTGACGAGTAGCTTTCACTTCGGCTACACAAGCATCAGCTGGGTTTACCATCTTCAATCCCTCAACTTGTACATCAGCTACGGCTATCTTCTTACCCAAACCTAAGTTGGTAACATCAATGTTGATGCGATCAGGGAATGCTGTGTAGATACCTTGTACTTTCATCTTGCGCATGCGTTGTACTAATTTACCACCGGCTTTTACACCCTCTGCCAAACCATTGAGTTGAACAGGAATTTCAACGACAACAGGCTTATTCTCATCTACAGCCAAGAAATCGATATGCAATGTATTACCGCTAATTGGGTGGAATTGCATCTCTTTTACAACAGCGTTTGTCTTGATCTCACCAATAGTGAGGGCTACAATCTGTGTGTCTGGAGAGAAAATCAGTTTGCGTACATCAGATACCGAAACGGTAAAAGTGCAATTTTGTCCGCAACCATAGAGGTTGCAAGGAATCAATTCTTCTGCGCGAAGAGCCTTAGCTGCTTTCTTGCCGTACTCGCTACGAGGAGTACCTACGAGTTCAAATACTTTCATTGTAATAATTAATTGTGTTACTCAATATGGGGCAGTAAAATTGTATGGTGTGGCTGCCCGTATCCCATCACACTTACCTTTTATTAAATACCCTCCCTTGAGGGGGAGGGATTGAGAAAGGTTACTTCTTTGTTGCCCTCCGAGGAGTCGAACCTCGCTTCTCTGAACCAAAATCAGGTGTAATACCGATATACGAGAGGGCACCGTTGCAGGCATTAGGCCCGCATGCTTTCTAGCCATAGAGGCTTCTACTTATCAAAAGCGGGTGCAAAGGTACTGCTTTTTTTTGATATACGCAAATATTTTTACACTTTTTTGCTTTTTTTCTATAGTAAAATCTCTAAAAGTGGCTGTTTGCCATTATTTTGCAATGACTAAATAGTAGTTTTTCTTTCCTTTTTGGAATAATAGGTATTTGCCATTAAGCAACGCAGTGTCTGTGAGCGGAGTTTGTGGATCGGTTAATTTCTCTTTATTGAGTGAGAATCCGTTGGCTTGAATCATCTTCCGCGCTTCGCCTTTACTACTGAAGATATTTGTCTTTTCTGCTAAGAGATCCAATGGTGCGATACCAGCTTTGAGTTCGTCCATTGCAATCTCATATTGCTCTACTCCTTCGAATACTTGTAGGAATGTCTCTTCATCTAGATTGCGTAATGCGTCTGCGGTAGCATTGCCAAAGAGGATGTTACTTGCCTCTACAGCGGCTTCGTAGTCTGCTTCGGAATGCACCATGCATGTTACCTCTTTTGCTAAGCGTTTTTGCAGTGCGCGCATGTGTGGTGCTTGCTCGTGCTCTGCGATGAGCGACTCTATTTCTTCGCGTGAGAGAGAGGTGAAGATCTTAATATAACGCTTTGCGTCGTCATCGCTCACATTCATCCAGAATTGGAAGAACTTATATGGGCTGGTGTACTTCTTTGAGAGCCATATGTTTCCGCTCTCTGTCTTGCCAAACTTACCGCCGTCGGCTTTGGTGATGAGTGGGCAGGTGAGTGCATAGGCCTCATTGCCGGACATTTTCTTGATGAGTTCAGTACCCGTGGTGATGTTTCCCCATTGGTCAGAACCGCCCATTTGTAGTTTGCAGTTCTTATGCTCGTTGAGGTAAACGAAGTCGTATCCTTGCAGCAATTGGTAGGTGAACTCTGTGAAGGACATACCTTGTGAGAACTCGCCATTGAAGCGCTTCTTAACAGAGTCCTTCGCCATCATATAATTGACGGTAATGAGTTTGCCGATATTACGTGCGAAGTCAAGGAAGGTGTAGTCTTTCATCCAGTTATAGTTATTTACTAACTCGGCTGCATTGGGTTCATTGCTATTGAAATCCAAGAAATGCTCTAGTTGCTCTCGTATGCACGCTACATTATGGCGTAGTGTCTCCTCGGTGAGCAGGTTGCGCTCTGCGGACTTACCGCTTGGGTCGCCAATCATGCCTGTGGCGCCTCCTAATAGGGCAATAGGTTTGTGCCCGCAATCTTGCAGATGGCGGAGCATCATGATGCCACAAAGGTGACCAATATGCAAACTATCAGCAGTAGGGTCAATACCTACATAAGCAGTAGTTACTTCCTTTAATAATTGTTCTTCTGTACCAGGCATGATATCTTGAAGCATGCCTCTCCAGCGTAATTCTTCTACAAAGTTTTTCATCGTCTAATAGTGTGTATTTACAAATCGAGTGCAAAGGTACAAATTTTTTCTGAAATATGCAAAAAAAATAAAATATTTAAGTTTGGCACGATGTTTGTTGTTTATTTAGCGAGACACTAAATGTTAGTGAATAAGGAGAAAAGAGTTCGTTCCGTTGAGCGCCGTTCTGGTGATTGATTGGACGAATATCCAAAAAAGAAGATTGTTTGTTATATTATGGAATGAGGTCGTCGGGATGACGACCTCATTCTTCTTTTATGTAGTGTGAACGATATTAGAATTTATAGCGTACACCAAGTGTGATACCATCGTAGAGACCAGCGGTGTTGAATCCAAAGGCATCATCAAGACCTATAAGACCGATGTTTGGACGCCAGTCTAAAGAGAGTTGGAGTGGGAACCAGAAATGATATTCGATACCGAATTGTCCTCCAACGCCAGCATACCAGAATGGTTGTTGGAAACCATAGATACCACCTGCAGCACCCACACCCATATACCAATGCCACTCACCTTTATTGTTCCAAGGAACAGTTGCACCAAATGGATCAATCCAATCGTAGGTAACAATAGCACCAATACCATTAAATTGTGGAATGGTAACAGATACATCTAACATATTTGCCTCACCAAAGCTGTGTTGGTAAGAAACTGCTGCGCCATAACCGAGGTTAACACCGACTGCACGTGGTTGCGCATACGCTGCAATGCTTGCGATAGCAAGAACAGCAATCAAAAGATACTTTTTCATAATAGTCTTAATTAATATGATTGTTTGTGTAAAAATACCGGGATGCCGTATGTGCGGCATCCCGGTGAGATTATTTATTCAATGCGAGTGCTACATTCACGGCGCATGCCACGGTGCAACCTACCATTGGGTTGTTGCCAATACCGAGGAAGCCCATCATCTCTACGTGTGCAGGTACTGAAGAAGAGCCAGCGAACTGAGCGTCAGAGTGCATACGACCGAGTGTGTCAGTCATGCCGTATGAAGCAGGACCTGCAGCCATGTTATCAGGGTGCAAGGTGCGACCTGTACCACCACCAGAAGCTACTGAGAAGTATGGCTTACCAGCGAGGATACGCTCTTTCTTGTAAGTACCAGCTACTGGGTGTTGGAAACGAGTAGGGTTAGTAGAGTTACCTGTAATAGAAACATCTCCATTCTCGTGCCATAGGATAGCTACACCTTCGCGTACATCGTCTGCACCATAGCAGTTCACTTTTGCGCGTGGGCCATTGCTATAGGCTTTTTGCTTTACGATATTGAGTTCGCCAGTTGCGTAATCAAACTGAGTTTGTACATAGGTGAAACCGTTGATACGGCTGATGATCATAGCTGCGTCTTTGCCAAGACCATTGAGGATGATGCGCAATGGTTTTTGGCGCACTTTGTTAGCCATCTCTGCAATCTTGATAGCACCTTCAGCAGCAGCGAAAGACTCGTGTCCTGCCAAGAAAGCGAAGCACTCAGTCTCCTCGCGGAGCAGACGAGCTGCCAAGTTACCGTGTCCGATACCTACCTTGCGGTCATCAGCTACAGAACCAGGAATGCAGAATGCTTGCAATCCGATACCGATAGCCTCGGCAGCGTCAGCAGCGTTCTTACAGCCTTTCTTGATAGCGATAGCGGTACCTACTACATAAGCCCACTTAGCATTTTCAAAGCAAATCATTTGGGTTTCCTCACAGGTCTTGTAAGGTTCCAAACCATATTGCTCACATATTTGATTAGCCTCTTCGATAGAAGCGATACCATTTGCGTTGAGCGCGGCGAGCACTTGTGCCTCGCGGCGGTCTTGTGATTCAAATTGTACTGGACGTATCATAGTATTACTCCTTTCAAATTATTCATGTCTTGGGTCAATAAATTTAACAGCTCCTTGCTCCTCTGTGGTGCGGCCATAAGTACCAGTCACTTGCTTGAGTGCTTCCTCTGCAGGCACACCTTTCTTGATAGCATCCATGAACTTGCCCATGTGTACGAACTCGTATCCGCAAGTCTCGTTGTCTGCGTCAAGGTATTGCTTGGTGATATAGCCCTCTGTGAGTTGCAAGTAACGAACACCTTTTGCCTTGGTAGAGAAAAGCGTACCAGTCTGACTGATGAGACCCTTGCCTAAGTCTTCCAAACCAGCACCGATGGTCAAACCGCCTTCTGAGAAAGCAGACTGAGTACGACCGTAAACGATTTGGAGGAATAACTCGCGCATAGCGGTATTGATAGCATCGCAAACGAGGTCAGTATTCAGTGCCTCAAGGATAGTCTTTCCTACGAGAATCTCACTTGCCATAGCAGCAGAGTGGGTCATACCAGAGCAACCGATAGTCTCTACGAGTGCCTCCTCGATGATACCGTTCTTTACGTTCAAACTGAGTTTGCACGCACCTTGCTGAGGAGCGCACCAACCGATACCGTGCGTCATACCAGAGATGTCTTTGATCTCAGTAGCCTTAACCCATTTGCCCTCCTCGGGAATAGGAGCCGGTCCGTGCTTCGGACCCTTTGCTACCACGCACATTTCTTGTACTTCTTTAGAATAAATCATGTGTCTTGTTTGTATTATTTAGTTCAATATTTGTTTCACAATATTTTGCGGTGCAAAATTACTACTTTTTTTTGATATATGCAAATTTATTGATAAAAATTTCGTATGGAGTCGCAAACATGTCTTGGGTTGCGCAGCATAGGTTGTGTAGAATAGAAACATTCGCCGGTTATCTCAGGGATAGTACGATTGAGTTGCATTTGTCGGCTAATCTCGTTTCCTTGTCCCCAACGCGTTTTGGGGCTTGCTTTCTCTAATCGGTACGGTGCGAGACCAATATATAACTTGCAATTTGTTCCTTTGACTTCGTTTGCCCACCAGTGTGCAAGTTTTTCGTAGTCGGCAGCTTTTTTGCCAATCTCCCAGTATAATTGAGGTAGGATGTAATCAATCCATCCTTGTTGTATCCAGAGGCGTGTATCAGCGTATAGGTCGTCGTAATTAGTGATACCTGCTGTTGTTTGGCTGCCTGTGGAATCAACGGCTGCATTACGCCAAACGCCAAAAGGAGAGATGCCAAATTGCACATTTGCCTTACACTCTTTGATGGTGCGACTGATATCTTGTATGGCTAAATTAACATTATTGCGCCGCCAGTCGTGTATATTGCTAAAGCCTCGTGGGTACTTAGCGAAAGTGCGGGTATCAGGCAGTGGTGTTTTTCCGACTGGATAAGGGTAGAAATAGTCATCCATATGAATGGCTTGAATATCGTAGCGCTCCACGATATCTTGCACAATAGTACAAATCCATTCCCGTGTTTGGTCTAATCCGGGGTCGAAGTACCATTGCTTGGCATATTGCCAGAACCATTCAGGATGTTTACGCATGATATGCTCCTTGCATAACATGGAAGTGTCTGTCTTGGCAAGGTTGACGCGGTATGGGTTGAGCCATACATGCACTTCCATATTTCGTTGGTGTGCTTGCTCGATGGTCCATGCTAATGGGTCCCATGGCGTTTGGGTACCCCATGAACCTTGTGTGCCTGTGAGCCAATGGCTGATAGGTTCGAGTTCGCTGTGATAAAGAGCGTCGGAAGTGGGGCGTACTTGGAAGATGATGGCGTTGATGCCTATGCTTTGTAGTGAATCCAAGACCCAAAGCATCTCTGTTTGCTGTTTGTCGGTATCGCCTATGGCTTCTTTGGAGGGCCAGTCGATATTTGCCACGGTAGCAATCCATGCGCCGCGGAAAGTGACTTCCGCTTGCGCGCACATACATGCGAGCGCGATAAATAATATGGAGTAGATGCGTTTTAGCATGTTTCGTTATTGAGTGTGATGATACCTTCGCTCACATGGAATACCTTTGCGCTCTCACTGGGACGCACGATATCCGTAAGGTGTTGGCGGTCTGTATCGGTAATGAAGATCTGTCCGAACTCTGGACTTTGCACCATATTCACTATTCGCTCCACGCGCTCGCTGTCCAAGCGGTCAAAAATATCGTCTAATAATAAAATAGGTTTCTCTTTGGTTCCTTGCTCTGCAATGTATAGTGCTTGCGCTAATTTCATAGCGAGCACGAAGGTGCGTTGTTGCCCTTGTGAGCCTACTTGCTTGAGTGGGTGTTCACCCAAACGCATATCTAAATCGTCCTTGTGTGGACCTTGGCTGGTCCAACCTAAGATAATATCTCTCTGTCGGGTGCGCACATATGCCTCGCGCAAGTTGCGGTCTTGTAACTGACTGATATAGCGAATACTGCATTCCTCGCCATTCTCGCCACTAATCTGCTGATAGACAGATTGAAAATAGGGATTGAAGGAATCGAAGAAAGTGGTGCGTGCTTGGAAAATATACTCCGCTAATGGCACCATTTGCCATTCGATTACTTCCAAAAGGTCGTCAGGTTGCATGCCGGTGTCGGCTGCTTGCTTGAGAAGCGCATTGCGTTGCTTGACTAACGCATTATACTGTGTGAGGCTGTCTAAATAATGCTTGTCTAACTGACTGATGACAGCGTCCATAAATCGGCGTCGCTCGTCCGAACCTTCTTCGATAATGTGCTGGTCGGATGGACTGACTAATACCAAAGGTATTAAGCCAATATGGTCCACCAAACGAGCATAGTCTTTCTTGTTGCGTCTCAGTTGCTTCTTGACGCCTCTTCGCAAACCACAAGAAATAGTAATTTCCTCTGTTTCTCGTTCGTTGTCCTCTTGTCCTTTGTACACTCCTTGTACCATGGACATGTCTTGCCCGTGGGTGATGTTTTGCGAGTCTTGGTTGGTGTGAGATGATTTGGCAAAACTGAGTAGGTATATAGCGTCTAATACATTTGTTTTGCCTTGTCCGTTGAGACCAACGAGGCAGTTCATCTTGGGTGCAAATACCAAAGATGCTTCGCGGATATTGCGGTAGTTGAGTATATGTAATTGCTCTAAAGTCACAGTTCTTATGCGTACATGTTTACATCATCTGCACTAATCTCATTGCCTGTTAGGATGATTAAGCGTTCCACCATATTGCGTAACTGGCGTATGTTTCCTGTCCATTCTAATTGCTGTAGCGCTTCGATAGCTTCGGGGCTAAAGCACTTGGTGGCAATACCTTGTTCATGACAAATCTGCTCTGCGAAATAGTGTACAAGGAGTGGAATGTCGTCAAGGCGTTCTTTGAGTGCGGGTACATGAATAGGAATAACATTGAGACGATGGAAGAGGTCTTCTCTGAAATTACCTTTTTCTATTTCAGCTTGCAAGTTCTTATTGGTAGCAGCGAGTACGCGCACATTCACTTTGATGGGTTTGTCCGAACCGACGCGTGTGATTTCGTTTTCCTGTAATGCGCGCAGCACTTTTGTTTGGGCTGCGAGCGACATATCTCCTATCTCATCCAAGAAGAGAGTGCCTCCGTCTGCTTGCTCGAATTTACCACTACGGTCTTTGACAGCGCCGGTGAATGAACCTTTCATATGCCCGAAGAGCTCGGATTCAATCAGTTCGCTCGGTATAGCCGCGCAGTTCACCTCTACCATAGGTCCATTAGCGCGTTGCGATTGCTGGTGTATTAAATGAGCAACTACTTCTTTACCCGTACCATTAGGTCCGGTAATGAGTACACGAGCCTCGGTAGGAGCTACTTTCTCAATGATCTCACGCACACGGTTGATGGCAGTTGATTCGCCAATCATCTGCGGACCTTTGGCTGCTACTTTTTTGCGGAGTTGCTTGGTCTCTTGGCGCAGTTGCTTGGATTCCAATGCGTTTTTTGTAGTGATAAGTATGCGGTTGAGGTCTAAGGGTTTTTGTAGGAAATCATATGCACCCAATTTGAGTGCTTGTACGGCTGTTTCCACATCGCCATGCCCTGTAATCATTACTATAGGTGTTTCGAGAGATGCAATAGGTGTATCTTGATTAGCATATTCGCCTGTGTTTTTGATAGCAGAAAGAACTTCGATCCCATCCATCTCTGGCATCTTGATATCCGAGTAAATAAGGTCGTAAGTCTGCTGAGAAGCCATTTGTAAACCTTGTTTCCCGTTTTCTGCTACCTCTGCATCATATCCTTCGTCTTCTAAGATCTCGCGTAGCGTGTTGCGGATTCCTCGTTCGTCATCAATGATAAGTATTTTCGCCATATAGTATATATTT
>JAZNQB010000282.1:0-7612 GCA_045589995.1 Paludibacteraceae bacterium | reverse complement strand
TTTTACGAAAGTTGCGAAGTTTCGATTTGCTCAAACACAAAGCGTCAATAAACGCTATTTCAATACATTTTGAATCCCTCTAACCCTCTCCATAAAGGAGATCGGCGTAGATAGAATCCGCGAGATGGGTACGTATATATGCGCGCGCTGCGCTGATGCACCCTGGGTGCAAAAGTACAAAAAAAAATACAAATATGCAAATTTTTGTACTAAAATCGTAAAAAAAAGTATCTTTTGCAAGGGAAATGAGGGAAAATGGGAAGATATACGGCGAGAGTGTCGCGTTTACGGCAGGTGCTGATCGGAAGCGGCGATACAATCGCCGAACGAGGAAACGGCGAATGTGGTTGTGGACAAAGCGGGCGTGGGGGCGATAGCGGCGATACAATCGCCGAGCGAGAGAACGGCGAATGCAGATATGGGCGATGGAAAGGCGATAGCGGCGATTAATCGCCGAATGAGAGAACGGCGACTACGGACGAATACAAGCAGAGCCGGGCGTAAAATAGTAAATATGGACAAAAAATAAAGATAATCAGAAGAAAGAACGGCGGAGATTTGCAGGAATGCAGAAAAAGCAGTAACTTTGTACCCAAATTGAAGACCATGGCAGAAAAAGAGAACCATATGGAATCCGCGGACATCAGAACAAGGCTCGTTCCGCACGGTTGGAAAGAGGCGGGGATATACCTGCTGACGCTCAATGTGGACGGATGGAAGCCAGTTTTGGGCGAGTTAGCAGGAGATGCGGAGAGAGCAAGGATAGAGGCGTCGGCATTAGGTATACGCGTATCGCAGGAGATACAGCGGCTACCACAGTTCTTCCCGCAGATAAAGATACTAGCCAAGCAGATCATGCCCGACCATCTGCACGTGGTACTACAGGTAATGGAGCCGCTTCCTGTGGCTCTTGGGCTGGTTGTGCGGGGGCTTAAGCAGGGATATAACCGAGCGTGGAGGGAGGTTATATTGGCGGCGAGCGAGGATGTTGGCAAGGCGCCAATGGAATCGCCGAGTGCAGAAACAGCGACTAAGGGTCAGGCATATGCGGCGATGGAATCGCCGAGCGAGGGAACGGCGAATGCGGGTGTGGACATACAAAGCGGAGCACTGTTTGAGACGGGGTATCATGCGCGGGCGCTGATAGAGAAAGGGCAACTAAAGCACATGATCGAATACGTACACGATAATCCGAGGCGGTTAGCGGTACGCAAGAGGAAGGCGGCTTATTTCCACGTTCATAAGAACATAACAGCAGCGGGGCGGACATTCGAGGCATACGGGAATACAGAACTGCTAAAGGGACGGTGTTTGTCGGTGGTTTGTCACGGGGGATGGAACAGACACGAGCAGGAGACATACCGGCAAGAGAGGCTAAGCGCAGCAAAAGAAGGCGCGGCGTTGGTGGGGGCGTTCATTTCGAGACAAGAGAGCGATATACGAAACGAGGCAATAGAAGCAGGCGGAAGCATCATCCTTCTCATAGAGAACGGCTTCCCTGAGCGATACAAACCACAAGGGCGATGGTTCGACCTTTGTGCGGAGGGGCGACTACTATTGTTAGCGCCGTGGGCATACCGGAAAGAGAAGCACACTATATCCAGAAACCAATGCCTCCGACTTAACCGGATGGCAGAGGAGATAGAAGCAGAACGGGCGAGGGGATAGACACAGGCGTTTGCGTTAGCGGCGATGGACATTATTGGCGATATAATCGCCGAGTACAAAAACGGCGACTACGGGAAAAGGACGTAGGCGGTGATGAAATCCCCGAGTGTAAGGACGGCGAATGCGAATGTTACGAGGACGTTTGCAGCGATGCAATCGCCGAGTGAAGGAACGGCGACAACTAATCAGAGGAACACAAATCTACCACACTAAACTACAAAAAGGACATACACATTGGCGGTAGCCGATGTAATTGCTAATGCTACACACCGCATGGGCTACGTCCGCATTGAGCAAGTCACGGGCGGGACGGCATCTTTGGCGGACTTATGGCGCGGAGGATAAGCGAGATAGATACAAGCGAGGGAGGGGCTGCATATGACGCCAATATGACGAACGGGACTTGCAAATAAACGTCCTCTGGTGGAGAGAGGATGGCTCGCGGTATACCGCCTACACCGCGAGCCATCACCCTACAAGCAAAAGAAGCGCAAGGGTAGCGCAAGGGTAGCCGATTAACAGGAAAATAAGAGGAAGTTGAAAAGAGATTGACGGGCATATATAGCCGACAGACGGAGCGCGCGGAGAGGCAACAAAAAAGACCGCCCCGAAGGACGGTCTTGATTATGGTGCTACGCGGTTGATATCGCGTGGGAACATCGAGCATTCTTTCACATTAGCGATACCGAGGAAGCATGCCGTGATACGTTCCAGACCTATGGCGAATCCACCATGAGGAGGCATGCCATTGCGGAAAGTATCGAGGTAGAAGCGGAAAGCGTCGGGATTCATACCGCGCTTAATCATCTTATCACGATACTCCTGCTCCTTATGAATACGCTGTCCACCTGAAGTTACCTCTAGACCACGCATCAGCAAATCGAAGCTTAGAGTGAGTGTTGGGTCTGCTGGATCGTCCATCGCATAGAAAGCGCGGTGCTCGCTTGGGAAATGAGTCACAAAAACGAAGTCACTACCGTAAGTTTCCTGTGCATACTTGCATATAGCTCGTTCTTCTTCCGGCGCGAGGTCATCCTCACCGCGGTGGTCGGTCTCGCATAAGTTATTCTCAAAGAGAATATCATGCACCTCGCTCAAGCGCCATACAGGCACCTGCTCTGGCAGAACAGGTATCGTAGCATTGAGCAGATTGACTTCATGTGCACACTCTTTCTCCACAGTATCGATAATATGGCGAAGCAAAGCAGCCTCCAACTCCATCACATCCTCTTGACCTTTGATAAAGCCCATCTCTACATCAAGAGAAATATACTCATTGAGGTGGCGGCTGGTAGCATGTTTCTCAGCACGGTAAGCAGGAGCTATCTCAAAGACACGCTCATAGACACCTACGCCTATCTGCTTATAGAACTGCGGACTCTGCGCGAGGTAAACCTGTTTGCCAAAATAGTCCATACGGAATACATTAGCTCCTCCTTCCGCACCTTCGGACACAATTTTAGGTGTATAAATCTGCGTAAAGCCATTAGCAGCCAAGAAATCGCCAAAAGCGCGTGCAATAGTTGATTGCACCTTGAGGATAGCCATGTCACGTGGGTTACGGAGGGTAACCTGACGATTATCAAACTTATAGCGCAGGAGTGTCTCTTCATCACCGAACTTGAGTGCATTCATATCCACCACTTCGGCAGTTGTAGGACGAGAGAGGATATTAACTTCCTCCACTGCAATCTCAATCGTGTTATAGAACGCAGCAGGGTCTTTAATCTTCGCCTCATTGACAGTACCAGTGATAGTGATAGCCATCTCACGGCAGAGATCGTTCATAGCGATAGTTTCGCCGTTCTCATCAAAGAACTTGGAAGTATCATTGCTGACCACAGCCTGCAACAAACCACGGGATTTGCGAAGAACGATAAAACCACCCCATTTCGTGACGCGTACATTGTGAATCATACCCGAAACGGTAACAGATTCGCCAACTTTGCAGTTGGCGAGATCTGTACTATTTTCGTTATGGGAATTGACGTTTAAAAACATTGTTTTTACAATTTTTCGATATCTCAATATTCTGACATACCGATATTCCGACAATTCTTATTACTCAGCCGCTGGTGCTTCTACAGCTGCTTCAACAGCCTCTTCTACACCTTCTTTAACAGCCTTCTTACCTGCACGGCGGGTAGCTTTCTTGGCTGCTTTCTTCACTTCTTTGAGCATATTCTCGTTGTAGTCAACGAGCTCGATGATACACATCTCGGCAGCATCACCCAAACGGAAGCCGGTGCGGAGGATACGAGTGTAACCACCCGGGCGGTTAGCAATCTTCTCGCCTACATTCTGGAAGAGTTCTGTAACAACCTCTTTCTGCTTGAGGAGAGAGAAAGCCAAACGGCGGTTATTCATATTATCCTCCTTAGCACGAGTGAGGATAGGCTCCACATATATACGGAGCGCTTTAGCCTTAGCGAGCGTAGTGCTGATACGCTTGTGCATGATAAGAGAGCAAGCCATGTTGCTCAACATTGCAGCACGGTGGTTAGCTTTACGGCTAAGGTGATTGAATTTTTTATTATGTCTCATAATAATTCAATGTTTAATGTTGAATGTTTAATGTTTAATGATTAATCCAGCGCTCTATAGCGCGAGATATCCATACCGAAAGCCAGACCATTACGCTCGAGCAGTTCGTCCAACTCGGTGAGTGATTTCTTACCGAAGTTACGGAATTTGAGCAGATCATTACGGTGGTACTTAACGAGTTCTCCAAGAGTCTCCACTTCCGCAGCCTTCAAGCAGTTGAGCGCACGAACACTGAGGTCCATATCTTGCAGTTTCTGGTTGAGCAACTGACGCATACGGAGAATCTCCTCGTCCAATGCATTACTATTCTTTCTTGTCTCCTCCTCGAGCACAATACGCTCATCAGAGAAAAGCATAAAGTGATAAATTAAGATCTTAGCTGCCTCAGTAAGAGCCTGTTGCGGTGCGATAGAGCCATCCGTGGTGATTTCGATAGTCAGTTTCTCGTAGTCTGTGCGTTGCTCGACACGGAACTGGTCAACGGAAATCATGACATTACGGATAGGGGTATAGATAGAATCAATAGCCAATGTTCCAATCGGATCATCTTTCTTACGATTCTCATCTCCCGGCACATATCCGCGCCCTTTGTTAACAGTTAATTCGATCTCAAAATCAGCACTTTCGTCCATCTCTGCCAATTGGAGCTCTGGATTGAGCACTTCGAAGTTCTCCAGCACTGCATTAAATTCACCGGCCATAAAAGCCTTGGATTTATTGACATGCAGACGGAAGGTCTCAGTCTCGGCATCCATTCCCTCTTTGCGCATGAAACGCACTTGCTTGAGGTTGAGAATAAGGTTGGTAACATCAGTAATTACACCGGGGA
Source organism: Paludibacteraceae bacterium (assembly GCA_045589995.1). GTDB lineage: Bacteria > Bacteroidota > Bacteroidia > Bacteroidales > Paludibacteraceae > Colicola. The sequence continues at coordinate 2,571 of JAZNQB010000282.1, read as the reverse complement.
TCGTTGCAAATTCATGATCAATACCACTGATCTTGACAGAGCAGATAGCATATCCCTCAAGGCTGCCGAGCAGCACACGACGGATAGCATTGCCTATCGTAATTCCGTACCCCGGTTCGAGTGGGCGAAATTCAAATACGCCTTTATTAGCACTCGAATCCAACATTATCACCTTGTTAGGTTTGATGAAATCTAATATTGCCATGAATTTAATTATTATTTAGAGTACAACTCGACGATCAACTGCTCCTTGATGTTCTCAGGGATTTCTGCACGCTGAGGAACATTGAGCATTTTACCGGACTTGTCCGCTTCATTCCATTCCAGCCAGCTGTATTTAGCGTGGTTGAATCCTTCGAGAGAAGCAGCGATAACTTCGAGAGATTTAGCTTTCTCGCGAACAGCCACTACTTGTCCTGGTTTAACAGAATAAGAAGGGATATTTACCACTTTGCCATCCACTGTGATGTGGCAGTGGCTAACCAACTGGCGTGCAGCAGCACGAGTAGGAGCGATACCGAGACGATAAACCATATTATCCAGACGGCACTCCAAGAGTTGAATCAGGATTTCACCGGTAATACCCTTTGTACGAGCAGCCTTAGCGAAGAGAAGACGGAACTGTTTCTCTAACACACCATAAGTGTATTTAGCTTTCTGTTTCTCTGCGAGCTGGATACCGTACTCAGAGCTTTTTTTACGGCGGTTAACGCCGTGTTGTCCAGGTGCATATGGGCGTTTAGCCAGCACCTTATCCTCGCCGAAGATTGGCTCACCAAAGCGGCGAGCGATGCGAGATTTTGGGCCAATATATCTTGCCATAATTCTTAATTACGTTAAAGGGTTAAACAATTATACACGACGACGTTTTGGAGGACGGCAACCGTTGTGCGGCATTGGAGTAACATCAATAATCTCTGTTACATCTATACCTGCTGCTACGCAAGCACGGATAGCCGACTCACGTCCTTGTCCTGGACCCTTAACGTATGCTTTCACTTTACGCAGACCGAGGTCAAATGCCACTTTGCAGCAGTCTGCTGCTGCCATCTGAGCTGCGTACGGAGTATTCTTTTTGCTGCCACGGAAGCCCTGCTTACCTGCTGAACTCCAGCTGATAACTTGGCCATCACCATTAGCAACTGTTACGATAACATTGTTGAAAGAAGACATCACGTGAAGTTGGCCAACGCCTTCGATCTTCACTACGCGCTTCTTAGCTGCAATTGCTTTCTTTGCCATACTATTTGATGAATTTTTATGAACGACTTTTCTTGTTTCCTATAGTTCTATAGAAGAAACAATAAGTCATCGGTTGTTAATTACTTCGTTGCTTTCTTCTTATTTGCAACAGTTTTCTTACGTCCTTTGCGTGTGCGGGCGTTGTTTTTGGTGCTTTGTCCGCGAACAGGAAGACCGATACGGTGGCGTACACCACGGTAACAACCAATATCCATCAAACGCTTGATGTTAAGTTGAGTTTCCGAACGAAGATCACCTTCTACTTTGTATTTAGCACCGATGATCTCACGGATTTTAGCTGCTTGGTCATCCGTCCAATTCTCTACCTTGAGGCTTGGGTCTATGCCTGCCTCTGCGAGAATTTTCTTTGCGCTTGAACGACCTATTCCGTAGATATAAGTCAAACTGACTTCGCCACATTTATTTTGCGGTATATCTACACCGACAATTCTTATAGCCATAATTTTAAACTAAAGGATAATATTGTTAAATAAATTTGTTTAAAGAAGTAAACTGATTCTACATGCCGATTGCGCTTATCCTTGACGCATCTTCATCTTAGGATCCTTCTTGTTAATTACATACAAGTGCCCTTTGCGACGCACGATTTTGCAGTCTGCATTGCGCTTCTTGATTGATGCTCTTACTTTCATACTAAAAATAAGTTTTACTATTATAATTGGGTTATTTGTAGCGGAACGATATGCGTCCTTTGGTCAAATCGTATGGACTCATCTCTACTTTCACGCGGTCGCCTGCAAGAATCTTAATATAATGCATACGCATCTTGCCAGATATATGCGCGATGATGAGCGGTGCGTTTTCTAATTGAACGCGGAACATTGCATTGGATAAAGCCTCTACTACTGTTCCATCTACTTCGATGCTGTCTTGTTTTGCCATTGATGTATTAATTTAAATGAATTTATCTCCCAATACTTCTTGAATATAATCAAATGTAGATAAGATATCTGCCTTCCCGTTTCTCACGCATACGCTCAATTCGTAATGCGCTGCGGGTTTGCGGTCTATCGTACGGGCGGTCCATCCGTCATTCTCAATGAGTATATTACGCTTACCCAAAGTAATCATTGGTTCTATTGCCAATGTCATTCCTGATTTGAGTACCAACCCATTGCCTCGGCGGCCATAGTTGCATACTTCGGGTTCCTCGTGCATAGAGCGACCTATTCCGTGTCCCACGAACTCGCGTACCACGCCATAACCGGCTTTCTCGCAGTGCGTTTGGATAGCAGCACTCACATCGCCAATACGACGACCCGTTACCGCTTGTTCAATACCGAGATAGAGCGCTTGGTTGGTAGTACG
>JAZNQB010000281.1:0-3778 GCA_045589995.1 Paludibacteraceae bacterium | reverse complement strand
TTGTCTCACTTTGGTGATTGATAAACAAACCAATGAGTAACCCTATTGCGGCGGCAACGGGAGTGGTTATCCATCCCCAATACTGACTGCGAAGATGTGTTGGCGAATGCGTTATTTCTGGTGATGCTGCTACATGTAGTTTTGCATCTTGCGCCTCACGCAAACGGCGTGCAGAAGCTGTTAGTTGATCTTCAAATGTATTATTCATAATCTTTTAATTTTAGTCGTAGATGATTAGTTAGTGTGTGTAGGCGTGACTTGACTGTTCCTTCTGGTACACCAATAATTACTGCTATTTCGGGAACCGTTAACTCTTGCGTAAATCGTAATTCAAATAATAGCTGTTGTGATTCGTCTAAACGAGATAGTGCTTGTTGCAATGCTTGGTCAAAGGTGACGGCATCAAGTTGAATCGTTGTCGTCTCTTCTTCGATAGGTTCTTCAGTGGATAATGACTCTAAATATGCTTGTTTACGTTGGTTGCTGCGGTAGGTATTCTTGCATAGATTATAGGCTACAGAAAAAAGCCAAGTACGGAATGGTTGACTTGCTGAATATGATGTACGTGATGTCCACACTCGTACAAAAGTTTCTTGTAGTAAGTCTGCTGCTTGTTGTTCATCCCCTCCTAATCGACGAAAGAAAAATCCTTGCAATAATCGCGCATATCGGCGATGTAACTCGTTAAAGGCTTTTTCATCGTTCATTAGACGAACACGCTTCATGAGTTGTTCGTCTGATGTTGATTTATAATTTGTAAATAATGAGAATATCATTTCTGCTTATCGTTTAGGAGATTAATGTATTTCACTTTCTCCTCATCTGGCAAGGATGTTTGTACCACGGCAGATATTAATGATCGCATCAATTGATCAGCGTGAAGCGTATCACCGCTTTCCTTGTAGCTCTTGACAACTGGTGCAAGCATAACTACATAATTGAGTTGAATGCGCTCGCTTCCCTTCCATTGTTCTTCGTAAACAAAGTTCGGCTCTGTGATATATTGCAGGTTATACTTCGTTTCGACATTATGTTTTGCAATAGCCATATTATCGTAACGCTTCGTACTATAACGAAATGCAAGTCCCTCATTATATAGATTCTTCTTAAAGGAATCTATTTCGGGATAGCTATCTGTTGGGAAGAAATAAATAGGGCGTTTGCTATTATCAATAATATGCTCTAATAAGTCTTGGAAATAATCATCCATTGCAGTGTACTCTTTCTTGACCTCAAAATCTTTGATACCCAGGAAGTCGCACAAGGCTTTGCGGTAAGTATCTACAAAAAGGAAGGAAACAGGAACAATGATTTTATCTGTATGTTGGTTGAGCGCTTCTTGAATGACCAAAGATGTATATCCGGGTACATCGCCATTAACAAAATAGATGGCGTTTTCCTCCATGCCTTGCAGCGAGTTATAGGTATAACGCAACAAATAGGACGGATAAGCATTGGTTGTGTAGAGATGTTGAGCAAACTTAGTGAGATGCTTCTGTTCTACATTAGGTGTTTTATCTTTTGCTAAGGTTTTGCCACTCATCCAAAGATAAGAGATTAGTGTCTCTGCAGCTTTGCGGGTAATATTGTCTGGCATTAATTGCAGGGCTTGCTTTGCATACGGGTCTGGATTACCACCACGAACGGCTATTTCAGTCATGTACATGCAGAGATTATAAGTGAACGAATTAGGAATATTCTCTTTCATCTTATCGAGAATAGCCTGTTTGCGTTGAGTGCGTCCCCAGTCCTCAGCCAACATGTCTGCATAACGCGCTGCCTCAAAGGCTTGTTGCCATGCATGTTCATCTGTAGGGTTGTCCTCCGCTTTCTGTAACCATAAGCGTTGCTGCGTTTCATACCAAACACTATCGTGTCTATCCACGACAATACCGCGTATCTCTTGTGGTTCTTCTTTCTTCAATGCTGTGAAGGCTTTAATAGTTCCAATACCGCCAAGCAGAAGAATTACGACGGCTGTAATAATAGTTTTGCGTTTCATTTTGTAAATTTTATTTGTGATTATTATTCGGATTCGAGTGCACTCTCACTACCGCATACACCGATCATTGGTAATCGTTCATTATTATGACAAAAAATATACCAATTATAACTAAAGGTCATATTGAATCTTAACAAAAGGCACTTTTGAGTCACGGGGAGTTGAGTCGGTTATCTGTCGGTCGTCTCTCGGTCGTCGGTCGGTGGAATAAGGGAAGGTATAAGAGAAGTAAAAGAGACGGCAATCTTAACAAACAGCCTTTTTTGAGTTTCGGCGTTCTTAGGTTCATCCTTGGTTCGTCCTTGGTCTTTAGCATGGCACATATATATAAGGTACAAAGGGGTGGAATCTTAATATTTGTATTCTTTAGTGGACGCCCAATAGGCTACTGTTTAGTGTTTAGAGGTATGAAGTTTTTAGCCAATCTCCATAGGCAAAAGAAACGATTTAACAATTTCTTAATATTTTCTTCACACCTATATAATAATATAACAGTACTTTTGCACAGAAATTGAAATGATACATTCGAATCACCTTTAAAACTCTTAATACTTTTAAAACTTTTCAACATACAAAGTTATGGGAATTTTACAGATCTTTACGCTCTTGGGAGCGCTCGGAATGTTCCTCTACGGAATGAATCTTATGTCCTCTGGACTTCAAAAAGCTGCAGGTGATAAACTACGCGGATTCTTGTCTGCCATGACATCTAATCCGTTCAAAGGTGTACTTACAGGACTGGGCATCACCTCCATCATCCAATCTTCTTCTGCCACAACGGTGATGGTGGTGAGCTTTGTCAATGCAGGACTGCTGACCCTCACGCAAGCAATAGGCGTGATCATGGGTGCGAATATCGGTACAACCGTTACCGCATGGTTGGTAGCGTGGCTCGGATTCAAAGCCGACATCTCAATTCTGGCTATTCCATTGATGCTGTTCGGCTTCTTGTTCTCTAACTCGAAGAAGAACCAATACCAAAACATTGGCGAACTTATCGTGGGCTTCTCGCTGTTGTTCCTCGGTTTGTCGTTCATGAAAGAGTCGGTGCCAGATTTGCGTGAGACACCACAAGTGCTGGAGTTTGTGCGCAACTGGTCAAGTTATGGCTTTGGTTCGGTACTGCTATTCTTGGCGTTTGGTACAATATTGACATTAGTGCTGCAATCATCATCAGCTACGATGGCGATTACGCTTATTATGCTGAGTATGGGTTGGATACCTTTTCACATGGCGTGTGCGATGGTGTTGGGTGAGAATATCGGTACAACCATCACCGCGAATATCGCAGCAGCAGTGGGTAACACGCAAGCTAAGCGTGCCGCGATGTCGCATACGATTTTCAATCTGTTTGGCGTGATTTGGGCATTGATTCTGTTTAAGCCATTTACAGCGTTGGTGGGTAAGGTCATCGAACTCTTTGGTTTGCCAAACCCAGCGGCAGAGGGCTTTGCCGTGGTGGAAGGTAGTGCGGATACGAGCACAGCTGCGTTGTACGGATTGAGTATGCTGCACACGATGTTCAATACCATTAACACCTTGATTCTCGTATGGTTTATCAAGTACATAGAGAAGGCGGTGGTATGGATTATCAAGCCAAAGAACCAAGAGGCAGAGCCCTTCCGCCTCAAATATATCTCTGCTGGCCCATTGGCTACGCCAGAACTCGCTGCTGCACAAGCGTTCGACGAGATTGTACACTTTGCAGAAATCTCTCGCAATGGTTTGGGCTATGCCAAGCAAGCGATTGCAGCCGATGCAAAGCATTTTGATGAG
>JAZNQB010000280.1:0-8130 GCA_045589995.1 Paludibacteraceae bacterium | reverse complement strand
CTATCTCCTAATGTGATGGTGCCGCGCGTAGGGTCGTTTGTTGTTGCGGGGAGCGAACCTGCGTATCCTACTTCGAGGGTAGGGTAGAAGCGATTTTTCAATCGGCAGTTAACAGCTATCTCGTAATGTTGTAAGTGTGCTTTGGTGGTGCCGAGAGTGAGCGCGGTAGCGCCAAGGTCCAATTTGATGTTTGTTCCTTGGTAAATGCCATTAGCATGGTGTGTATGCGTGCTGTCGTTCTTGGCAATTTTCTCTTTGGCTATAGCTGCCAAAGGGATTGCCCACGCTACGATGATTATGATTAAAAGCTTTTTGGGCATCACCTTTATAAAAGTTCTTTCGCTTCTCGTTTGAGTTCGTCCATGGCTTTGTCAGTTGGTGTCAGTCCATTGGACTTATAGGCAGTGATGAGTGTAGTAGCGTATGTCTGTGCAGTGGCGTCCTTGGGGATTTGATTGCCGATGGCTATGATGAAAGCAGCCATCTGGTCTCGTGCGTTCATGATGAGCGTCCATACTTCTTCGCTAACATATACTTGTTGACTGAGGTTATGCTCAAACTCGATGCGTATGGTCTGTAATAGGTGTTGCTGCATTTGTAGAACAGTCCACTGCGCCATGGCCTCTGGCTGCTTGGCGCGTAGGTCGAATATCATATGCTCGGGTGTGGTGCGTTCAAGCAGTAGGCTCAGGCGCTCATAAGCACGCATGCGGATAGGAGAGATGGCCTTTTGTGATTCGCGTTTGAGCTCCCATTGGCGTTTCTTCTCTTCGTTGCGGAACTGTGATTTTTGAATCATCCAAAACCCGAAAATCATGATAGCAACAACTATTAAAACAAGCAGTGTAGTGTTCATTTTTATAATATATTATAAATCGGGTGCAAAGATAGTGATTTTTTCTGATATATGCAAAAAAATCGCCCCGAAGAGCGATTTTTTAGTAGTGAGTAGTGAGTACAGAGTGTGAGTACAGCTTCTAGCATACGCGTAAGGTACGCGTAACATACGCTGTTTTATTATTAGATATCTAGAGTTCTATATTTTTAGACAAGCTAGCCCATCTAGGCGAAATAGCCGAAATAGATAAGACACGATGCGCCATGCATCCGCCATGCACCCTATTGTGATGTTCAGGATGCGAACGAGATGCGAACGGTGGAGAATGCTAAGCGGAATGAAAGACATACAGGACGGATACGAGACGATACTCGATATCAAATAAACACCGCCACTCGGAATGAGCAGCGGTGGGGTTTAAGCGGTGATGCGGTTGCGCTTACGGCGCTTTCTATGTTAGTGTTCACTACTACTTAATCATCTCTGCGCCGAAGTAAGGTTGGAGCGCAGCAGGGATACGAATACCTTCTGCTGTTTGGTTATTCTCCAACAAAGCGGCTACGATACGCGGCAGTGCGAGTGCGGAACCATTGAGTGTATGGCAGAGTGCCACTTTCTTGTCCTCTGCACGGCGGTAACGACATTTGAGGCGGTTGGCCTGGTAGGTGTCGAAATTAGAAGTAGAAGACACTTCCAACCAACGGTGTTGCGCCTCTGAATATACCTCAAAATCATAGCACAGCGCAGCGGTGAAAGACATGTCGCCGCCTGAAAGGCGTAGGATGCGGTAAGGCAATTCTAACTTTTGCAATAATCCCTCCACATGCGCTAACATCTCTTTGTGGCTCTCGTCAGAGTGTTCTGGTGTGTCAATGCGTACGATCTCAATCTTTGAGAACTCATGCAGACGGTTGAGTCCGCGCACATCTTTACCATAACTACCAGCCTCGCGGCGGAAGCACTCGGTGTATGCGCAGTTCTTAATAGGCAGTTTGTCTTCGTCAATAATCACATCGCGGTATATATTGGTAACAGGCACTTCAGCTGTAGGGATGAGGTAGAGGTCATCCAACTGGCAGTGGTACATTTGTCCCTCTTTATCTGGCAACTGACCTGTGCCATAACCCGACGCAGCGTTCACTACGGTAGGTGGCATAATCTCTGTATAGCCTGCTTTGTTGGCTTCGGCGAGGAAGAAATTGATGAGTGCGCGCTGCAAGCGTGCGCCTTGTCCTACATAGACAGGAAAACCTGCGCCAGCGATCTTCACACCGAGGTCAAAATCAATGAGGTTGTATTTCTTTGCCAATTCCCAGTGTGGTGCGAGTGGTTCGCCTCCAGCGTTCTTTTCTAAGCGCTCGTTGGCAATGGCCTCGTCCGCCTCTGTATCCCAATCGCGCAGGGCTACAGCGCCGTTCTCAGCGATGGCTTTTTCCATTGATGTGTTTGGCCAGTTACCCATTGCTACAGCGAGGTTATCTTCAGCCGATGCTCCTTCTGGCACGAGTGCGTAAGGCACATTAGGTATGGTGAGAAGCAGTTGTGTGAGTGCTTCTTCGGCAGCCGCCATCTGCTTGTCTAATTCAGGTAAAGAAGCCTTGAGTGCGCCTGTTTGTGCTTTGGCTGCCTCTGCTTCTTCGCGCTTACCTTGCGCCATGAGAGCGCCGATAGACTTGCTGATTTTATTCATCTCGGCAGCCGCGTTATCTTTCTGCTGCTGTGCTGCTTTGCGCTCTGTGTCTAAGCGAATAACCTCTTCGATAGTCTCTGCGGCGTTCGCGAAATGTTTCTTGTCTAAACCAGTGATAATTTGCTCTTTATTGTCGTAGATTTGTTTTAATGTAAGCATGGGATGTGGGATGTTAGATGTTGTATATTGTATGTTGTATGTTAGATGTGTAAGGATACAAATAAAAATCTCCTACCGAAAAGCCGAAGCTATCGGGAGGAGATTTTATTGGTTAGGTCCTCGAACCGATTACGCTTCAGCAATCGGCTGGATGGACACGTACGATTTATTGTCGCGTTTCTTGCGGAAGGTTACAATACCATCTACAAGCGCATACAAAGTGTGGTCTGAACCCATACCCATGTTCTCACCTGGGTTGTGTACTGTACCACGTTGACGTACGATGATGTTACCTGCCTTAGCGAATTGACCACCAAAGATCTTCACGCCGAGGCGTTTGCTTTCTGATTCACGGCCGTTCTTGGAACTACCGACACCTTTCTTGTGAGCCATACTCTGTTGTCCTTTCTTTTAAGCAATAACAATTTCTTTAACTACTACATTGGTCAAATCTTGACGATGACCATTGAGTTTGCGATAACCTTTGCGGCGTTTCTTGTGGAAAACAAGGATTTTCTCTCCGCGGCATTCGTTGTCGATAATCTCGCAAACTACTTTAGCGCCCTTCACATAAGGAGCACCTACTTTTACTTTGCCCTCATTCTCGATGAGAAGCACTTTTTCGAACTCAACCGTTGCGCCCTTTTCGAACTCGTTCATACGGTTGATGAACAATTTTTTGCCAGCCTCTACTTTGAATTGCTGACCTTTCATTTCTACAACTGCGTACATTGTAATACGATTGTTTATAGGTTATGCGGTGCGGCGATTGCTCTATTCCTGTGCGCTGCTGTCGGGTGACTCATACGCTGCGGGGACAATACTTACTAAGCCTAATCCGCGAAAAATCGTGCAAAGGTACAACATTTTTTTTGAATGTGCAAATAATTACAGCAAATTTCTTCTAAAAAAGAATTTTCTTTTGAATTATTAGACTAAATAAGACTATTTTGCTAACTTCATCACCTCTTCTGCAATGCGATTGGCGGAGTTGTTCTCTGCCAAAGCGAGTACATGGGTGTGGAGTGCTTCTAATCGCTGTGCATCGTTGAGTAGGTTCAGTGCGGCAGGAATGAGTTGCTCTTTGGCTTCTGCGTCCTTAATGAGTACCGCTGCCTCTCTATTGACGAGCGCCATGGCGTTATGTGTCTGGTGGTCCTCCGCTACATTAGGCGAGGGTACTAAGATAGCAGGTTTGCCCAATAGGCATATCTCGCTGATAGACGAAGCGCCTGCGCGAGAGATGACCAGGTCGGCCTGCGCATAGCGGTCAGGCATGTCGGAGAGGAAATCAAGGCACTCAATATTAGCGGGGCACCCAGCCTCTTGCCATGCTTGGCGGCAACGCTCGTAATAGGTTTTGCCTGTTTGCCAAACGAGTTGTATATTCGCTTGTTTGAGTGTATCCAAGTGTGCAATGACGGCTTCGTTGATAGTGCGTGCACCTAAACTGCCGCCGATGATAAGAAGGTTCTGCTTACCCTCGGGGGTGTCTTTCCTTACACCACTGGTGAGGTTCTGTCGTACTGGGTTACCGGTGATGATAATCTTGTCAGCGGGGAAGAAGCGCTCCATATTGGGGTATGCAACGCATATCTTTGCGGCTTTGTTCTTGAGCAGTTTATTGGTGACGCCTGCAAAGCCGTTCTGCTCCTGTAGTAGGATAGGTATGCCCATATTGGCTGCCGCCCACATAGCTGCTCCTGACGCGTAACCACCTACGCCAACGCCCACTTGTGGTTTGAAATCTCGTATGATCTTACGCACTTGTATGATAGAGCGGAGCAGGTCCCATAGGACGGAGAAATTCTTCCATGGTTGTGCGCGATTAAATCCTTGTACCGGCAGACCTATAATCTTGTAGCCAGCTTGTGGTACTCGTTCCATCTCCATGCGGCCGAGTGCGCCGATGAAGAGAATCTCTGCTTGTGGGTCGAGTTGCTTGAGAGCATTGGCGATGCTTACGGCGGGGAAGATATGACCTCCTGTTCCGCCTCCGGAAATGAGATAACGCATGGTGTGTGATGTATGATGTACAAAGTACAATGTACAATGTACAATTATTTGTTAGTTATTAATTATCTTCTCGCTTAGTCCAATGTGATGACAGGAGCGTCTTCTTGGCTCTCCTCTATGGTCTCTTGTACGCGTTGACTGAGTTCGGTCTGTTCACGACTTACGGCCATCATGATACCAAAATAGATGGAAGTGATAAGCACGCTCGTTCCTCCGCGACTGATGAGTGGTAGGGGTTGTCCAGTGACAGGTCCTAATCCGACAGCCACGAGCATAGAGATGAGCGCTTGGCAAGTGATCATCAGTGCCAGACCCATCGTCATGAGCATTGCGGGCATGTCAGAATAACGGCTTGAGACATAACACGCGCGGAAGAGGATGGCAAGGTAGAGGAAAATCAAGAATCCAGCACCAATAATACCAGACTCCTCTACAATGATGGCGAAGATATAATCGGCAAAAGCGAGAGGCAGATAATCACGCTCTTTGCTATTACCCGGCAGTACGCCTACTGGTGATAAGCCTCCGCGTGCAATAGCGACAGAAGCGTAGAACTCCTGTCGGTTATCATCTGTGAGCACAAACTTATCTTTCTCTGCACCATCGAAATGGCGGTCTATACGCTTGACCCAGGTGACTGCACGTTCCATAATCGTTCCGCTAAGTGCTTTCTCTTTGCCTGTTCTTACGAAGCCAAACTCCATGATACAATAGCCCAAACCTAATGCCAAAATGGCTATGCCTAATGTGCTGCCCCAGTATCGGAACGGCAATCGTGCCAGTATCCAGAGTAACCATACAATAGCGCAGATGAGGATAGTAGTGGAGAGATTCTCGGGGAAGATAGGCAGCACCGTGATTCCTGTGATGATGAGTGTACGGTAGAAATACTTACGCATTTCGGTCTCTGTTCGTATGCGCGCTAATTGGTCGGAAATGACTACAATGAGTGACAACTTGGCTAATTCGGAGGGCATGAATTGTATGCCGGCAATTCTTAGCCAGCGTGAGGCTCCGTTGAGGGTTACAACGAATGGATTACCAGGGATGAACATCGAATAGAGCATTAGTATGCTAAGCCCGAGTAGTCCGTACGCGAAGAAACGAACCCAATAACTGGGAATATATTGCAAAGCAAAAGCCAACGCGCAGCCCACTACTATAAAAGTCATTTGTGATCCAATAGGACCTAATACAGAATTAGTTTGGTACACAAGTACACTGGACGCTGAAAAAAGCGCAATGATAGCTACTACTACAAGGGCGATAAACAAGCCCCAAAAAGTGCGGTCAATGTTAGATAAGTTCAGTTTCTTAATCATAAGTTGTAGGGTTTAGGGAATGAAATTTATAATGCGCGCACGGCAGCCATGAACTGCTCGCCGCGGTCTTCGTAACTTTTAAATAAATCAAAGCTGGCACAGCATGGCGAGAGCAGTACGGTATCTCCTTCGCGTGCAGCATTATAAGCTGCTTTTACTGCGTCATTCAGATTATTGGTGTCAATAATATGAAGACCCTTTTCGCCTTCCTTGCATGGTGTGGCGAAAGAGTCAAAATGCTCGTGAAGCCTCTCGTTGTGTAATCCCATGAAAATGAGAGTATGACACTTATTGCGCACCAATTGGTCGATCTCGCTGTAGTCATTGCCTTTGTCTTTGCCGCCTATGATGAGGACGGTGGGTGTGGTCATCGATTCGAGGGCATACCAGCATGAATTGACATTAGTGGCTTTGCTATCGTTGATATATCTCACGCCGCGCACGGTGCATACGTATTGGAGTCGGTGCTCCACACCTTGGAAGGTCTTAAGGCTCTCGCGTATCACTTCTTTTTTGATGTCTAATACCTGTGCTGCGAGGGTGGCTGCCATTGAGTTGAGCACATTATGCCGTCCTTTGAGCGCCAATTCCTCTTCGCCTATAGGCAAGCAATAATGTTGCGTAAGGCCGTATGGGTGGAGTGTGGCTCCAAGTGCTTGTTTTGGAGCCTTGAGGTATTTGTCGATCACTGGGTCTTCCGCCCAATAGATGAACGCATCATCGGCTGTCTGATTGCGTGTGATGCGGAACTTGGCATCTGCGTAGTTTTCGAACTTATAGTCGTAGCGATCTAAATGGTCTGGCGTTATATTGAGCAAGATGGCCACATCCGCACGGAAATCGTACATGTTATCCAATTGGAATGAACTGAGTTCGATCACATAGTAATCGTATTGCTCGCGGGCTACTTGCAGTGCCAATGAATTACCGATATTACCCGCTAATCCTACATTGAGCCCTGCTTGGCGCAGGATATAATAGATGAGCGAAGTGGTGGTTGTTTTGCCGTTCGAACCCGTGATACATATCATCTTTGCATTCGTATAGCGCGCAGCAAATTCTATCTCGGATATGATAGGTGTGCCTTGTGCTACAAGTTTTTTGATGATAGGAGCCGTCAATGGAATACCAGGCGATTTGATGACCTCGTCGGCATTCAAGATGGCACTCTCGCTATGCTTGCCGTCTTCCCATGGAATGCCATTCTGGTCTAATAGGGCACGATAGGGGTCGCTTATCGTCCCATAATCGGACACAAAGACATCAAATCCTTTCTCTTTGGCGAGGATAGCAGCTCCCGTTCCGCTCTCGCCTGCACCTAAGATAACAATTCGCTTCATAGGGATATGTTTTTGTAGGTTAACGAATCTTCAGTGTGAGTATTGTGATAGCTGCCAAGATGAGTGTGATGATGCAAAAACGTAACACAATCTTAGTCTCATGTTGCAACTCTTTGCTTCCTTTGAATAGGATAGAGCATGTAGGGTCGTTCTGTAGCACTTTCTCTACCGAAGTACGGAAATGATCATGGAATGGCGCGCGTTTCCATACGCGTACATGCTTGCCGCGCTTCTTATAGAATTTATATACTTGTGTTTGGAGAATCACACTCACGCTTTCCATGAGGAATATACCGCATAGGATAGGTAACATCAACTCTTTGTGTATCACCATCGCGCATACACCGATGATACCTCCTACGGTAAGGCTTCCTGTATCGCCAAGGAACATCTGCGCGGGAAAGCCATTCCACCATAGATAACCTACTAATGCGCCTACGAACGAAGCCATGAAAACTACTAATTCCTCGCTGCCGGGGATGTACATCACATCGAAATATTCCGCCCAGACGACGCTACCACTGGTGTACGCCAAGACGAGCAACGCCACACCGATGATAGCCGAGTTGCCGGCACACATACCATCCATGCCGTCGTTGAGATTGGCACCATTGCTTACAGCAGCAACTACTAAGATCGTTAATAGCACGAAGAAAATCCAACCCGCACGGTATTTATTCTCCTCGCCGAGCCATGAGAAAAGGTCCGCGTAGTTGAAATTATGGTGATTGACGAATGGAATGGTGGTCTTTGTGGACTTGATTT
>JAZNQB010000279.1:0-3028 GCA_045589995.1 Paludibacteraceae bacterium | reverse complement strand
TGGCGGAGGATATGTGCTTATTGGTTAGGCGGCAGAAACTCTGCCGGCGAGAGGCGTAAGAGGCAATTAGTGGGCTGCAAGCTCCCTTGCGGGCCAATAAGGGACAATTACGCTCCGGGCGCGTAGCCCACAGGCTCAGCGACTACAATAGGCACATAGCATACGACCAGTGTTTATCTTTTTTTTTTACCATTACTATCATCCGCCGTCGTTTTTGATTACGCTATAAAAAATGTTTTTTATATTTTTATTTTGTTTTCTTTATTTTTTTCAAAATCAAACTACACCCTGCACATTACACAAAAAAACACGCACGCGCTTGCGTATGTCAAAAAAAATCATTACCTTTGCACCCGATTTTGTATCTATACAAATACTACAGAGTAGTGAGTAATGAGTAGTGAGTACAGAGAACATAATAAAAATATAATATAATGGAACTTTCAGAACAAGAATTAGTACGCAGACAAAGTCTGCAAACAATGCGAGACCTTGGTATCAACCCATACCCAGCAGATGAGTATGTAGTTACCGGTTACTCCACGGATGTCAAAGCACAGTTCGTAGATGAACCACTGCCAGAGGGAAGCGAGAAAATAACAGGCGAATGGCACAGCGGTGAACCAATCCGTATCGCCGGACGCCTCATGTCACGCCGTATCATGGGTAAGGCATCCTTCATCGAGATACAAGACTCCAAAGGACGCATACAAGTATATGTCAGCCGTGACGACATCCAAGCACCTACACCAGAAGGCGAACAACCTACCACCGTAGAGCAACAAATGTACAACATCGTTTTCAAGAAACTGCTTGACATCGGTGACTTCATCGGTATTGAGGGATTTGTCTTCCGCACACAAATGGGCGAGATTTCTGTACACGCTAAGCAGCTCACCGTGCTCGCTAAATCACTCAAACCACTGCCTATCGTTAAATACAAAGACGGCGTAGCATACGACGGCTTCCACGACCCAGAGCAGCGTTACCGCCAGCGTTATGTGGACCTCGTAGTGAACGAAGGTGTAAAAGACACTTTCCTTAAGCGCGCTACTATCCTACGCACTATGCGCCAAGTATTTGACGAAGCAGGTTATACAGAAGTAGAAACACCTATTCTGCAGCAAATAGCCGGCGGAGCAAGCGCAAGACCATTCATCACGCACCACAACACACTCGATGTGGATATGTACCTCCGTATCGCTACAGAGTTATATCTCAAACGACTCATCGTAGGTGGATTTGAAGGCGTGTATGAGATTGGACGTAACTTCCGCAACGAAGGAATGGACCGCAGCCACAACCCAGAGTTTACCTGCATGGAGCTCTATGTACAATACAAGGACTACAACTGGATGATGAGCTTCACCGAGCAATTACTTGAGAAAATCGCTATCGCTGTGAACGGTACCACCAAAGTACAAATTGGAGACAAAGAGATTGACTTCAAAGCACCATACCGCCGCTTACCTATTCTCGAAGCTATCCAAGAGAAAACAGGTCTCGACCTCTCTACTATGAGCGAAGAAGAGATACGCGTAGAGGCTAAGAAATTAGGCGTAGAAGATACAGAACACATGGGCAAAGGTAAACTCATTGATGAAATCTTCGGCGAGACATGCGAAGGCACATTCATTCAGCCTACTTTCATTACCGATTACCCAGTAGAGATGTCACCTCTCACCAAGATGCACCGCTCTAAACCAGGACTCACCGAGCGCTTCGAACTTATGGTCAACGGCAAAGAGTTAGCTAACGCATACAGCGAGCTCAATGACCCAATTGACCAATACAACCGCTTCGTGGAGCAGATGAAGCTCGCAGATAAGGGAGACGACGAAGCAATGGTGATTGACCACGACTTCATGCGCGCACTCGAATACGGTATGCCTCCTACATCAGGTATCGGTATCGGTATTGACCGACTCGCAATACTCATGACAGGACAGCCAACTATCCAAGAAGTGCTACTCTTCCCTACCATGAAACCAGAAGCGTAATAACAAATACATATTTGGCATAATTTTTGTCACAAATAGATTGAAACAACATGTATAAAAAAGTTGCTATATTAGGTTCGGGTTCTTGGGCTACAGCACTCGCCAAAATGGTGATGTATAACCAACCTGAAATAAATTGGTTTATCAGACGCCAAGAGGTGATTGACGAATTTATCGAAACAGGCAAAAACCCTTCCTATTTAGGTGCGGCAAGCTTCGATGTAGGACGAATACATTTCTCCTCTGACATCAACCAAACCGTAGCGCAATCCGATGTACTCATACTCGCTATCCCTTCGCTATACATCAAAAAAACACTCAATAAGATAAGGCGAGATATGACACACAAAGTGGTTATCAATGCCGTCAAAGGAATGATACCCGATGAGAATATGATTGTTACGGATTACTTACACCAACGCTTCGGTATCCCTATGGAGCAATTAGGATGTATAACAGGTCCATGCCATGCGGAAGAAATTGCATTGGAGCGACTTAGCTTCCTAACTATCGGTGCAGAGGATAGACAAAACGCTGAACTATGGGCTAAACTATTTGAAACCGATTATGTGCATACTACTACATCGTGTGATGTCATTGGATTAGAGTATAGTTCGGTTATGAAAAATATCTACGCCATCGCTGCCGGAATGTGCCAAGCACTGCACTACGGAGATAATTTCCAAGCAGTACTGCTCAGCAATGCAACACAAGAGATACAACGCTTCCTCGCTGCTATTAGCAATGTACCACGAGATATAACCTCCTCTGGTTACCTCGGAGATGTACTGGTGACAGGATACTCGCAGTTCTCACGCAATAGGCAATTCGGACAAATGCTCGGTCTCGGCTACTCCGTCAAAGCAGCACAGATGGAAATGGAAATGGTGGCAGAAGGATATTACGGCACCAAAGCCATACACCAAGCCAACGAACGCGTACAAGTAGCCATACCCATCGTGGACGCCATGTACGAAATACTATTTAATAGACAAAAAGCCAAACCAATAAAGTCGGAGGCCAAGCGG
>JAZNQB010000278.1:0-2202 GCA_045589995.1 Paludibacteraceae bacterium | reverse complement strand
CGTCATTGGACTGAGAGGTATGGCTATGGAAATTGGCTTTGTATTGATTTACTGTTTGCCAATCAATCTCTTCGTATGGGTTTTGGTGAATGCTAGGCTTCATTTCTTTACCATCTATCACTTTGAGATAGACGGCTCTGTGCGCTTTGGTGGTAGTACCGTTAAGTTCTATATCGAGATAGAATCCATAAATACCGCTCTGCGCCGATGAAATGGTGTAGTATTCCTCGCCATCCGCACCTTGTGTGAGTGTGATAGGCGATGATGGTTGGTTGTTCTGATTCATACGGAAGGAAACCTTGTACCCATTCTTATTGGCAATCTTGACGGACATTTTCGCCGTTGCGCCTGCTCTCACCACTGCCGGTTCCACTTTGAAGTACTCTAAATCGATATCCGAACTACCCCATGCTGTTTCTGTAACGAGTAGTTGGTTGGTAAGGTAAGAGTATGTCACATTTGCTTTGAGACAGTTGTCTGAGACCGTAGTGCTAACTAACTCTCCCATATCACTACCTGAGTTCACACTACCATAATGTACAGAGATCGTCTTGTCGTCTGTGAGTGAAATAGTTGCGGTGAGTGTGTAGTTGTCTGCGATAGTCATCGTTTGTCCATTCACTTTGAAGTGTGCAGAGGAGGCAGCAGACTGAGTGTAAGTGCCGTCCTCGAAGATGGCTACTCGTTGCCATGAGGTTGTCTTACGACTGCTCTTGAAACCTATATCTTTGGGGCCTGCCATGAGTGTCGTACCGCTACAGTCAGCGCCATTATTCATATTCCAGTAATAGGAGTATGTTTTGCTATCTACGGGTATTTCTTTGACCAACATTTGTGCGGCTTGTGGTGTCTTGCCATCCTTGTAATAGAAACCTGCCTGTGTGGTTGTTCCTTCGCATGCCAATGATGAAGAGGAAGTACCATTCATAAAGGTCCAAGTAGTGGTGGATGGTGTAAGGTGTAAGGTGTGAGGTGTAGGGTGTTGTGCGCTGCACGCAATGTTATATGTTACATGTTGTAGGGTGTTAGGTGTAGTGTGTAAATAACTGAATACTTGTGGGAACAGTTTACCCCATGAGCGGTCGTCGTGCATACCATTTCCTTCACAAGTCTGTACTTGTGTATATCCTTTCTGTGCCAAGAGTGCAGCCACAGATTGTATGTTCTCTTTGGTGCTTTGCATATCTTGGGTGGTGTACGCTATAGCAAAGCGCGTTTGTGTGTTTGTAGGTTGGTAAGCATTGAGGTAGTTGGTCAGTTCGGCTTTGTTATACCAAATAGCAGGAGAGAAAGCACCGCATGCGCCGAATACTTCAGGGTATTTGGTAGCCGCATAGATAACAAAGAGTCCCGCCACATCGGCTCCCATGATAGTGGCTGGTGTTTGTGCAAGGTATTTCTTCTCGAACTGAGGTTTGAAGTCCTCTATAAAACTCTTGAGGAAAAGTTCTGCTTGCCCTGTACCCATAAATTCAGCGTTCACCCAAGGTGTTAATTCCGGCAACTGGGCGTAGATAACTACAATAATTCCCACTTCTTCTCCTCTTTTCTGCATGGCTTCTGTAGAGTCCGCCACCGCCCATGAATCGGGATAGAGAATACGATCACCCATCTCGGTGTCCGAACCCGCATCGCGATAACGCTGATGACGACCAAACATATAGGTAATTGGGTACGGCTTATCAGACTGATAATTAGCAGGTAATAATATTTGTACGGCGTAATCTTTGTTATTTATCTTCCATGTCTCTTGTATACCAATAGGATTGTAGGTACTTGCCCATTTGGCTACCACATCGGGGTTGCCGATGGTTGTGCGATTAGCAACCTCCTCACCAGACGCTGTCTTCTCCACATATTTCCAATCAGGTCCACAAGTGTATTTATATCCCTCTGAATTAGCCACATCCGCAGCTGTTATTCCTGCGATTGTTACTGTAAACTGGTCTTTGCCTTCTATTTTTGTCATTGGTACAGCTGCTCCTGCCGCCCATGCACTCAACTCGGGCAAAGCGCCCACTACATAACAATAAGTCGGATCGTAGCCATGTCGTTCTGTGGGCCAAGGAGTTGTCTGGGTTGGTTGTCTTCCTAAGACCGCTTGGCCTCCGACTTGGTCTTTGCCTTCTATTTTTGTCATTGGTACAGCTGCTCCTGCCGCCCATGCACTCAACTCGGGCAAAGCGCCCACTACATAACAAT
>JAZNQB010000277.1:0-4869 GCA_045589995.1 Paludibacteraceae bacterium | reverse complement strand
ACAGAACGACATGGCTACGATCCGACTTATATATCAAGCAGCGCGGTTTGCTTACCAAAGAGCAGCCCGTATTAGTATGTATCAGCGGTGGTGCTGATAGCGTTGCTTTGTTAGATGTTTTGCTTCGTGCGGGGTATGACTGCATAGCTGCACATTGTAATTTCCACTTACGCGCGGATGAGAGCATGCGCGATGAGCAGTTTGTACGCCGCCTATGTCAGGAAAAAGGGGTCAAGCTGCATGTACGCGATTTTGACACGCATACCTATGCACGCACCAAGGCAATTAGTATTGAGATGGCAGCACGCGAACTGCGGTATAAATGGTTTGACGAGATAGCATATAGCGAGAAGTGCCAAGCAATCGTTGTGGCGCATCATCAGAATGATCAAGCAGAGACCTTACTGCTCAATTTACGCAGGGGGACAGGTATAAGAGGTCTAATAGGCATGCGGCCTATCAGTGCGAACCCCTTAGTGCCAGATAGCACCATACCCATCGTACGCCCCTTATTATGCACCACACGCGATTATATTGAATATTATTTGCGCTCTAAACGCCACATGGAATGGGTGGACGACTCCACAAACGCTGACACTACCATTACTCGCAATGCCATTCGTGAGCAATTACGCAGTTATAGCAAAGCCGAAATAGAGCACATGGCCCAAACAGCAGAATACATGCAAGGATATTTGGATATATTTGAGCAGCGAGATACTCGCGAAGCCGCATTGGTACGATTATACGAAGAACTTCGCTCATACGGATTTGCTGAAATAGAAAAAATATATGATGCTCTACAACGCGGAGAGGGAGGCAAAACATTCTTCTCTAAAACACATAAAGCAACGATAAAACATAGAAAACTATGCGTCACTTTGGTATAATAGGATATCCACTATTGCATTCATTTTCTGCGAAATACTTCAATGAGAAGTTTCAGAAAGAGCAGATAGATGCAGAATATTCACTCTATCCTATTGTAGAGAATGAATTGGAGCAAGTAAGGGACTTACTCAACCGCTTAGATGGTATGAATATTACACTACCCTATAAGCAAACTATTATCCCTTACCTAAAAGGATTGGATGACACGGCTGCGACTATTGGTGCCGTCAATGTAGTGCACAACCATATTGGATATAATACCGACTGCCTTGGATTTATAGAATCTATTCAACCCCTCTTGCGTTCATATGACAAAAAGGCATTGGTATTGGGTACAGGTGGCGCAGCGAAGGCTATATGCTATGGACTCACAAAGTTACAAATAGAACCCACATTGGTCAGCAGAACGCCGCATGAACAAGCGATTGGTTATGACGCTATTGATCAATCTATTATGGATAATCATAGCATTATTATCAATTGTACCCCATTAGGTATGCTACCTGATATAGAATCGTGTCCAAACATCCCATATGAAATGATTACCAATCGTCATTTATTATTTGATTGCATTTATAACCCTGAGGAGACGCTCTTTCTTAAGAAAGGTAGGCTACAAGGAGCAAGCACACAAAATGGGATGAGAATGCTCATCGGACAAGCGAACGCCGCATGGAAAATTTGGAATAAAGAATGATAATCACAAAAACAGAACAACAGTTATGACAACTACATTAATGGTACTATTAACGGTATTGACAACCAGTTTTACGGATATAAATCTAACTGCGAATGAACCCGCAATGGTTTATTACAGTCCAAAGAACAGCGTGGTTTTCAATTTTACATATACCGTAGAAACTCAAGAGAAAGGCGAATACGCACAATTCGCAGAGGATTTATTGGGTTTAACCGATGTTTTAACAGAAACACGCACTATATATAATTTAGAAAAGGTCTCCATCGGATTACGCACAGAAGTAGATTTAAGCAGACCACATAAAATAGTGGCAGAGCATGGACTGCCTATTCAATTACTGACCATCAACGAGAAAGGTCTTTTAGTTGGATTCAACATGCCTGCACAAGAGAAAAAAGAGAAAAAACAGAAAAAAAGTATGCCTGTAAAAACAGAAAACTCACACATATCCATTGACATACCTTCATTTTCCGAGGATGTAATCAGTCGCAAGTCTTTAGCAGAACAAGCCGAAGTAATTGCACAACAAATTTTCCATTTGCGTGAAATACGCTTGTATCTTTTAAGTGGCGAATTGGAACATGCTCCTGCAGACGGACAAGCCATGAAACAGGTATTGAATGAGTTAAAAAGACAAGAGAATCAATTATTGGCACTCTTTGTAGGAAAGAAAAGCATTTCCACCCAGCACTATACATATGAGTATTGCCCTACTAAAAACAATGAGAAAACATTCGAAAAAATATTACATTTCTCTCCCGAAAACGGATTTACTGATGCAGAAAATATTGATGCAGAGGAGATTAAGATACAAATGGCATACCAGCACCAATATATTACACCCGTTGTAGAAGAAAAGAAATCAAGAAAGAAAGACACCTATCAGCCCTCGCAATTGGTGTATAACATACCTGGCCATGCGTGCGTGCGCGTTATTTACAAAGGTGACGAGTTAAAGAAAAAAACACTCCCCATTGCACAATTCGGTGTGGATATGCCACTGACTACAGAGTTATTCAGCGGCGCAGAACTGCCCACCATAACTATTAGCGAAAAAACAGGCAACATAACCTCTATATCCAAATGAGAAAAATAGTATTCATAGTATTGTTATTTGTATGTTCTTGTCTGTCGGCACAAGAACTCAATTGTAGCGTCACTATCAATTCTGACCAAATAGAAGGATCCAACAAACAGGTATATTCGACATTAGAGACAAGTATTGAGGAATATATGAACCAAAACCGTTGGACTAATATGACCTTTGCTGAGCAGGAAAAGATAGAATGCAGTATGATGATTATAGTGAAAAGTGTAACAGACAACCTGTACACATGCGAGATGACACTACAGAGCAGACGCCCTGTATATGGCACCACCTACACTACGCCGCTACTCAATTTGAATGATGCGAGTTTTAACTTCACCTATCAGGAGTTTGATCGTATTGAATATCAGCAAAACCAATTCACTACCAAT
The DNA here is from genome assembly GCA_045589995.1 of Paludibacteraceae bacterium. GTDB lineage: Bacteria > Bacteroidota > Bacteroidia > Bacteroidales > Paludibacteraceae > Colicola. The sequence goes on along the minus strand of JAZNQB010000277.1, from coordinate 1,799 downwards.
CTAACTGCCATGCTGGCCTATTATTGCTATCTAATCATCGGCCATGATATGGATAGCTATCAGCGTTTAGGTGGCACTCCCTATTTCCAAGCATGTGAAGAGATATGCAATGCGTGCCAATCGGCCAGTATGGATAACATAGAGCAAAAAGGATGGTTAGCATTTGATAGCAATAGAAATCGCTATGCCTTAATCAATAATCTGCTGGACGAAGCATTCAGTAAATACCGCAATTATTACTACGATTACCATCGCTTAGGATTAGATGAGATGAGTGCTAATGTCACCAATGGTCGCGCACGCATAGCAGAAGGGATACCTGTGCTAAAGGAAGCATACCGCGCCCGACCAGCCACTTATGTTATCAATACTTTCTTGGATGCGAAAGCAGAGGAATTAGTGGATATTTTTAGAAAAGGCACAGATAAAGAGAAAACGGATGTCTATAATCTCTTGATGGACATCGACCCCACACGCCAAAACACATACGATAAGATAAATCAGAACTAATGTTAAGACATCTACACATACAAAATTACGCCTTAATCACGCATTTAGACATTGATTTTAATGCAGGTTTTTCTGTGTTAACGGGCGAAACCGGTGCGGGAAAGAGTATTATCTTGGGTGCCCTCGCGCTTGTCTTAGGTGCGCGCGCTGACAGCAAAGTGATTACGGATGGAGAGACCAAATGTATTATTGAAGCAGAATTTGATGATTGCATCATTCGGCGCGAGCTATATAGTAATGGTAAGAGTCGCTCGTTTGTAGATGATTTGGTGGTGACACTACAAGAATTAAAAGCACTATCCAATCGCCTGATAGACATACACTCACAGCACGCCAATCTCTTGATAGAGAACATGGAGTTTCAATTTAGTGTCATTGACGCCATTGCTGACAACGAAGCGCTATTGAGCGATTATACCCAATGCTATGAGCAATACTTACAAGCAGCACAAGCATTGCAAGACATACAATCCTTGGCTAAAAAAAGTCAACAAGAAGCAGACTTCATTCAATACAGATATAAAATCCTGGATGAAGCCAATCTACAGAGTGGCGAATTAGAGCAATTGGAGCAAGAACAATACCGATTAAGCCATGCGGAGGAACTACGCACTGCCTTGGATCATACCATTCATATTCTCACAGGAGAAAACGGAAGTGTAACCGATCAATTGCGGGTGTGCAATATAGAGAATGTAGCATCCGACCTACAAGAACGTATTGAGTCTGCACGCCTTGAATTACAAGATATCTCCCAAGAGGCCGAACGATATTTTAATAATATTGAGATGGACCCACAGAGGTTGGCATGGGTGGAAGAGCGAATAGACCAACTCAATGGATTGATGTACAAATTCAGTGCTCAAAGTATTGACGAACTGATTGAAGAACACACTCAACTGGGAGACAAAGTTAATCGATTAGATAGTTTTGATTATGAAATTGAGCAAGCCCAAAAGAAACTCAATGCACTGACAGCATCGCTAACCCAAAAAGCGAACGCACTCACCCAAAGTAGAGCCAATAGCATACCCTCCATCTGCAACCGCATCATAGATGGTATGAAGAAATTAGGAGTTCCACATGCAAAAGTAGAGATACCTATCCTACCCACGGATGATTTCACTCCTAATGGATGCGATAGTTTACAAATACTCTTTGCGGCTAACTTAAATCAAAGCCTTCGTCCTGTGAGTGAAGTGGCTTCGGGCGGTGAGATAAGCCGACTAATGCTTTGCATCAAATCACTCATTGCAAGCAGCAAAGGACTACCTACCATCATCTTTGAT
>JAZNQB010000276.1:0-4571 GCA_045589995.1 Paludibacteraceae bacterium | reverse complement strand
TCAGGTATTAAATCAACCCTTTTAGGTATCGAGTCAAAAGTTTACGATTTTTAAGATTCCATCTCAGTTATCGAGTCAACCTTTTTCAGTTTTAGTCATAGAGTGAAGATAGTATAAAAATAGCATAATATATCGAATATGTATCGTGTATGTATCGTATATCTATCGTATATGTATCGTGTGTGTTTCGTGACTATCAGCGGAATTATGGCTGCAAAGGTAGTAAAAATAATTGACATATGCAAATTGGTGGGGCGGAAGATGTGATTTGTTTGTAAGGACTGTAAGGACGATAGGGGCTCTAAGGACAATAAGGTCTCTAAGGACTATAAGGACGATAGGGCTGGAACTCCTGATATCCAGATCTCCAGATAAGGTAGATGTATACAGGACGCGGGGCGAGAACGGACAAGGACGCGGAACAAAGGACGCGGGGTGGATAGAGGTGGCGGAATAAAATGTGCGTAAGGGGGATAATTGTCTATAATGCCATGTGTTGGTAATCAACGCGTTAGAGTGGTTTGTTGTTTGTTTTTTGTGATAAAGCATATCATAAGCTATTGTGTATTTAATAGAAAATGTGTACCTTTGCAGTCGCAATCGCGTTCGGCAATTAGTCGCAATGGTCCATACCACTCCGCTAAATGGACGGGCTCCTAATGCCTCCGCTCTCCCCACGAATTAAAAATTCGTCGGGGGCCCCAAAGAGAGATTGGACTATCGTTACACTAGCAGTCCTCCCGAGAACAATAATATAAGTGATCTCAGTAGTGTCCATTAAAAATAAACAAAAACATAAAAAATTTTACATATTAAAGAAAATGGAAATGAAAACGAACAAACTTTTTTTTATGGCATGTATGGCTCTTTGCTGTCTGTCATGCACTCATGAACCACTCGTCGTGGAGACAGCCGCTTTTGACGAAATCGTTATTAACGGAAGAAGAACAAAGACCGCTCTTGTATTAGAACAGACTCCTGATTTATACCAAATCAAGATAGATGGCAAATTCAGAGATTCAGTAAAAATAGAGGTAAAAGATAGAACTCTATATATTGACATGCCCCGTAAAAAGAAATACTCCTATTCTATATACGCGTGCGCTCCTACATTCAGAAAAATAGACGCGTCATTGTTACAATCTTTAGAAACAAAAGATACTATACGCCAAGATAGTATTGTTTTTGATTTTATCGATGCCCGAACGCATCTCATGTTGGATGTGAAGAAAATGCGTTTTAGAGGTACTACAATTCAAAAACTCACATTAGAAGGGGAATGCGATACGGCCTATATTGATACAAGATATACAGATTGCTCTATAAAAGCGTCTGAGTTTATAACAAAAGATATGCATATTTCTACCGGCTATGGTACAAAAGCCAAATTACATGTAACAGACCACATTTGGTTTGAGGATTTATTTAATAGCAAAGTGAGTTATGTGGGTAATCCGGAAATTATGCAATGTAATATGGAATGGAGTTCTATTAGTAATGAGTTATTTTTTATTTTTTAATTCAAACGGCTTATGATAACATCCTACTATATATCCGTACAAGTGTGGTGTGTGATTATAATGCTTATTATAATCTTGATATCTTATCTTTGCTACTATTTAATTAATATTAAGCGCCAAGTGACAGATTTGCGCATTCATGAGATAGTAAATCAATACGAAGAAACATCGCATTGTCACTCATTGATTAACAATGCTAAAAGTGCCTCTGAGAAATCGCATCTTTTGAATGAATTATCACATATATTTAGAGAGCGAGTGTCTGTTTTGAAAAGCACATATCCTCAGTTGACGGATTTAGATATGCAGGTGATAGTTCTTATTGGTTTGGATGTCCCGACGCAAGATATTTTGACTTTTACAGATATGTCTAAGCGCACTTATTATAAACGACGCCAACTGATTGCCAAAAGAATGGACACGACCGCTGCGCAGTTGGATACTATACTAATTCCTTTATTCAATAAACCACTATAAATGTAGAAATATGACCACTATTAAGAAATATTTATTTGGGCTTCCCAAACGAAAATTGCAACTGAAAGATGCAGACTATCAGTTAGATAATGCTAACTTGACCAACTTTAGCAATTCTTTTCCATGGGTGAAATTATGTGTGATTGTTGTAGTGTTTTTGTGTTTGTACCTATTCGGCTTCAGTCGCATGTTTTGGATGTACCAAGTAGAGGAATATTCTATGCAAGTTTTTTTAGACACTCTACTCGTACACATGCGATTATTTTGGATGTCTTGGGTGATACCTCTTGCGATTATATTTCTTGTTGCATTGCGCATGTTGTGGAGTTTTAAGAATACCTATATCATTAGCAACGATACGCTGTATGTTTGTGAGTATCATTTTTTGCACGAATCTACAAAGTTTCATGTTCCTATCTCGCTCATCAAAGAGGTGTATGTGAGAAAGAGATTTTCTTTGTGTCCAATAATCATTCTGCAAATAGATAATGTCTATCGTTCGCTATATTGTACGAACAACGCCATTTCTCTTGCTGTTCGGCTTAAGCAAAGATAGTTGTCACAAAAAATCGCTCTTCGGGGCGATTTTTTTGCGTATGTCAAAAAAAAGTTGTACATTTGCACAAATTTTGGAACTATGAATTTTACACACCTACATGTACACTCGCATTACTCGTTGCTCGACGGAATGTCCAAAGTGAACGAGATAGTAGATAAATGCATCGCTTCCGGCATGAACGCCGTGGCTCTCACAGACCACGGAAATATGTACGGCATAAAAGAACTGCTCGACTACTGCAAGAAAATAAACAAAAGTCGCAAGGAAGAACAACTCCCTGCGTTCAAACCTATTGTGGGCGTGGAAAGTTATTGTGCACGTCGTGGGCGTTTCTCCAAGTGTGATGACAAGGCGGTGAATGCCGAAGGGCGCAGTTATGTTATTGACCGTTCGGGATGGCACCTTATTCTGCTCGCGAAAAACAAAGTGGGCTATCATAACCTTTGTCGTATAGTGTCTGCGAGTTTCATGGCAGACGCCTACTACCACACCAGCCGTATTGATAAAGAACTATTAGAGCAGTACCACGAAGGTATCATCTGCTGCTCTGCTTGTTTGGGTGGTGAATTACCGCAGAAAGTGATGGAGGGGCTTGGGAAAGTGGAAAGCCAAGAGTCAAGAGGCGGAGAGCCGCCGCAGGCGAGAAGAAGTCAAGAACTCATAGAGCAGGGTGTGTTTGCAGAGGCGGAGAAGACGATACAATGGTTTAAGAATCTATTTGGTGAGGATTATTATATTGAGTTGCAGCGCCATGAGACGCAATTGCCAGATGCAGATCAAGAAGTATATGCGCGGCAGAGAGAGGTCAATCCTGTGCTCGTTGCCCTCGCACAAAAGCATGGCGTGAAACTCATTTGCTCCAACGATGCGCACTTCATCAATGCCGAGGATGCCGAGGCGCACGATCGTCTTATCTGTCTCAGTACCAACCACTATGTGGCGGATACTAACCGAATGCACTACACTAAACAAGAGTGGCTGAAGACACCAGAGGAAATGGCAGAGATATTCGCTGATGTGCCCGAAGCGCTCAGCAATACGCAAGAGATAGTAGATAAAGTGGAGATATACGATATAGACCACGACCCTATCATGCCTAAGTTTGATATTCCTGAGAGTTTCGGCACGGAAGAGACTTTCGGTAGTCGTTTGGCTCTGGAAGGCGCATATCTTCGCCATCTCACCATGGAGGGCGCACTCAAACGCTATGGAAAAGAGCGTTTAGAGACAGACGAGATACTCAAGGAGCGTATTGACTTTGAGCTGAATACTATCAACTCCATGGGTTTCCCTGGCTACTTCCTCATCGTGATGGACTTTATCCGTGCTGCGCGTGAAGAATTAGATGTATCAGTCGGTCCTGGCCGTGGTTCGGCGGCAGGAAGTGTGGTAGCGTATTGCCTACGGATTACTGACCTTGACCCGCTTGAGTATGACCTCCTTTTTGAGCGTTTCCTCAACCCCGACCGTATCTCTCTTCCTGATATAGATACCGACTTCGAGGATTGCGGGCGACAGAAAGTGCTGGATTGGGTGAGTCAGAAATACGGCGAGACACATGTGGCACATATCGTTACCTATGGTAAGATGGCTACTAAGTCCGCCTTGGCGGATGTAGGTCGTGTGCAGCAAATACCTCTATCGCGTGTAAACGAATTAAAGGGCCTTATACCAGAGCGTAACTTTCCAGAAAACATAAAAGATAAGAATGGAAAGTCGCCCAAGGTGAATCTAAACAACTGCTTCAAATACATAGATGAACTCAAAAGAGAAGTAGAGTGTGGTGATCCTAATACCCGCTCTATGCTTCAATACGCTGCACGCTTAGAGGGAACCGTTCGTCAAGTAGGTGTGCATGCCTGTGGAGTGATTATCGGTGCTGACGATTTAACAAACTTTGTTCCTCTCAGTTCTATTGAAGATAAAGCCAGTAAGAAAAGAGTGCTTGTAACCGAGTACGACGGACATGTGGTGGAAAAGTCGGATCGTAGCCATGTCGTTCTGGGAGCCAAGGA
>JAZNQB010000275.1:0-4006 GCA_045589995.1 Paludibacteraceae bacterium | reverse complement strand
AAAACAAGGGGGAGTAGGTCGAATTTACAACAAAAAAAACGCAGCCCGCGAATGTACCTTCGGAAGAACCTACCACGAGTTATTTTATTCTAATTTGCAAAGTTTATTTAGCAAAAAGTAATTTTATTGCATTTTGTTTGTCAAAATATTGCAGGTTTGCAAGAAATATAGTAATTTTGCCACTGAAATCTGACTTATGATGGCATATTATTATTAAAACAATAAAATAACTAACTTTAAAACAAATTTCTTATGAAAAAAATCATTACTCTATTTCTTGTTTCGTTGGTAACAACTACTCTTATGGCAGCTCCACAAGGACGCGTGTTAAAAAACAACAAAGTTCTGAATAAAACTGAGTTGAAGCGTCTCCCTGTAAAAAAAGGCAATTCTACACCCACCAAAGCACCGGCTGCTGCCACATTTGATATCACAGTAAGCAATATAAAGGCTTCTTCTTTCTCTTGTAAGGTGGTACCTTCAGACCTCAATGCAACATATTACTATACTTTTATTGAAAAAGCTGTTGCGGAAGGAGCTACGGATGAACAATTGGTGAGTGGTCTTCTGATTGCAGAATTGGATGCTATCATTGAAGTGTATAAGGAATATATGGAAATAACTTATACATATGCAGACCTTCTCTGTCAAGGGGTGGATGAGTATGACTTTACAGGACTTACTGCGGATACGGAATATTTGATAGTAGCTGCCTATATAGATGTGAATGGTAAAGCATCAGGAAGTGTAGTGAAGCAGACATTCAAAACAAGCTCAATCGTAATGTCAGATCTTACATTTCAATTTGCTGTAAATTCTGAAGGGGTAACGGTTATTCCATCCAACGATACAGATCCTTGGGATTATTACTTTATCTTGGAAAGCGAGTTCGCTGAAGAGTACAACAATGATGCAGATGCATTGGCACAAGATATGTATGCCTATTATGGAGAAGAATACGCAGAGCCAGGCGAATATACATTTACTTATGCAGATATGTTGGAAGCAGAATACACACCGGGAACTTATGTGCTCGTAGTGTGGGGTGCTAATGGAGGTGTAAACTCAAAAGTAGCTACATGCACCTTTGAACTGGGTGCTTCACAAGGTGTTGAACAAGTAGCAACTAAAACAAATGCTGTGAAGCAAGTTGTTGATGGACAGTTGGTTATAATGAAGAATGGTGTAAAATATAACGCAATAGGTTCTGTGATTAAATAATCTGCTTCAAAATAAATATCTATCTCAAAGGGCTGTCACACGACAGCTCTTTGTTATGGATAGATCACTAATCTCAGAGGACGAGACTCATCATCTGCTTTCTTATACTGCAGCAGTATTGGATCATCAGGCGCAGGCAAACGAATACCAATCAACTCAGTCCAAGGTGATAACTTCTTCGCTATCTTTCTTTTCCTCTGTATCTGGCGAATACTTTGCTTCTTCTTTCGATGATTTTCTTCTTCTGCTTGGAATGGTTCTATAATCCCGTGCTGCTCAGCTGCTACTATCTGCTCTGCAGATGCCACAAATAAGGCCTTGTCAACCTTACGACTACAATATTCAGCAAAGCGTATTCGGTCGCTCTTACTCATACCAATAGCAACGCTTTTTATTCTATCCGGCGCTTCTTTCTGCATAATCTTTTTCCATAACCTACACTCTATTTCCTCGGATATATAATAAGGTTGCTCTGCCGGCACATAATCAAAGCGAATCCTCTTGCCCCTAATACGAATAGACTGCCTCAATGGAGGTTCTTCGTCTTCCTGAACTTGCATCATGGGGTCATTAGGAAGAGTGAATGCCACTCGCAATCCAATATAACCGGCGGATGTCTCTGGTAAATACCAATTGCGTACAGAGAGATGACTATTAGCAATACACGCATCGTAACTACCGCCTCGCACAACTCGATAAGCGCCTGTGTCCGGTCCGCAAGGGTCGGGGAGAGTGCTTAACTGATATGCGCCGTAGCGGTCCTGACACCATTCTGACACATTACCCGTCATGTCGTACAATCCCAACTCATTGGCTTGCTTCTGACCCACCGTGTGTTTCCAATTACCCGAGTTGGTGTATGTCCAACCTACACTGTCCGCCTCATTACCGCCAGCAAAACGATACGCCTTACTTTTCTTCCCACCGCGTGCCGCATACTCCCATTCGGCTTCAGTAGGCAAGCGAAAGGGAATACCCGTTATGCTATCCAATCGCCGCACAAACTCCTGACAATCAGTCCATGAAATATATGAAATAGGTACATTGGGATAACCATTAGGGTCTATTACTTCCCGCTCAGGCATTACTGCCCGCCATAATGCAACCGTCACTTCTGTGGTAGCTATATAATAAGGGGAAAGAAATACCAAATGTGCTGGTTTATCGGTGTAAATATCAGGATCGTATTGCTCTGCTGTTGCGCCCATCATGAACGAACCGCCTTCCACTCGTTGCATGGTAAGATACAAATCTTTCCCAACAGAACTATCTCTCCCGGCTATATGAATCTTTATATCAATCCGTTGCAGAGAGTCGGGAACGATTGGTTTCTTCCTCCGCGCCCACATAGGCAGCACAGCCATAAGAAGTATTGTTAATATAAGTATTATTTTCTTCACCACGCTTTGATTTCTTTCGCTACGCTTTAATTTTCTTAAATATGCTTTGGTTTTCTTTCACCACGCTCTTGTTGCACAATTACCATGCCAAACACCTTACACTTGCGCAGCGGTCCGATTAACGAATTAATGAGTTAATGATTTAGCGATTAGCAATGCCGTTTTTGAAGTGAACAAAGTGAACGCTTTTTTGTATGGAGAAAGCAATTAACTTTTGCTTTCGAAAATTGAACCAATAATCGTGCTCTTGTGGCTAAGAACGGCAGGAGTAGCGGGGAGCGTAACTCCAACCAGACAGAACAGAGTGAATGAGTTTTTGTGAGGCGGATTATAAATCATCCGCCGTCGTTTTTGGTTACCTAAAAAAATGTTTTCTCTATTTTCATTTTGTTTTCTTTATTTTTGTTTTAATAAGCAAATCGTCGGGGGATGTCGGGAGGAGGCTTTCTACACCCTACACCCAGCAGTCTAAAAAAAGTTTTTGGCTTTTTTGTGAGCATAAACTTGCATATATGAAGAAAAAATGATAACTTTGCACTCGAAAACGGATAATCATGCACTAATTTACGAGTCAATTACTATGCCATCCCGACGGTCAACCGACGGTGAACCGACGGTCAAGGCAAGGATGACTATAGGATAAAGCCAATATGAACCCAAAATACGACTAATTTTATAATAAATAATATATTATATATTTTATATATAATATACTTTAAATCCTTTTTTAATATGGCAGAAATAGAAACAATATTATCTATTGACAATGTACGCGGAAAACTCAGAAAAAGTGACAAGGGCTATTTTTATGTCCGTAATGGTAAACAATTCTATCGTGACCGTGAAGAAACATATCAGAAAAAACAGTCTCCGCGCCAGAAATGGAATTCGGAGGCTTTTGCCTATGCCAATCGTCAATTGGCTCTGTTGAAGTCATCTCCAGAATTAGAGCAACAACTACTTCAGGACTACGAGGTATCAAATCATATCGCTGCGAATGGCAAAGAATACCCTACGCTCTGGGCTTGGAAATTCAATTCCTTGCTGTTTGAATACAAACAAGCACACCCTTTCTCTAATCCATCGTAATTACCTTTTAAAACCCCTCCGACCCTTCCGGTCCTCCGGTCCTTCCGCTCCCTCTGGTCCTTAGAGACCTTACTGTCCTTAATGACCTTATTGTCCTTAATGACCTTATAGTCCTTATAGTCCTTACTGCCCTTCCAATCCCTAACTCAGTATATTTCGTTAAATATTTCATATTTCTATGTATTTATTTTGTTATGTTGGAAAAATTGTGTACCTTTGCACCGCAAAGGTTTTGACAAGAAAGATGAAAGAAAATCTACCATACGATAAAACATCCGCAGAAAGTATCTGGCAAT
>JAZNQB010000274.1:0-5741 GCA_045589995.1 Paludibacteraceae bacterium | reverse complement strand
ATGCTAAACAACAAGTAGGATTGTTTGCTCGTATTATCAGCAAAATCAGCGCACTTACTATCCTACAATATATTAACTTTATTAACAATAAACCCATTGGAAGAGTCAAATATGCGCTGGTTTAATTCCGCCAACGGGTTTTTTATAACTTTTTTTAATATAGTTCGTGCCGTAAGGCTAAGAAGTCAAATAAAGTGACCAAGTAACTAATACCAAGTACAAAGAACAAAGCGGGGACTCATTGAGTTGCCCGCTTGGTTTGTATATAAACAGTATTCAACTCCCTTCCATTTACCTGTCATTCTCGTTCGCATCACATTCGCATCCTGTATGTGACCGTACGATGCCTGAATGTAAGTACTCAAAAGGTAAAAATCATATACCTTTCTTCCTTCAAATAGTGTAGAAACTTACCAAAATGCGCACTCAAACGTGCAAAAATGTATAAAAATTGCTCACTCTATTGCGCAGTTCAAAAAAAAGTAGTACCTTTGCAATCGCAAAGGTTTTAGAAAATGAGCAAAATATTATTAGAAATAAAAGATCTTCATGCTTCTATCGGTGGCAAAGAGATATTAAAAGGCGTCAACTTGACCATCAACGAGGGTGAAGTACATGCTGTAATGGGACCTAATGGCGCAGGAAAATCTACACTCAGCGCTATCTTGACGGGTAACCCTAATTATACCGTTACAGAAGGAGAGGTGTTCTTCCGCGGCAAAGATCTGCTCGCGATGGAACCAGAGGTGCGCGCCAGAGAGGGTGTGTTCCTCAGTTTTCAGTATCCGGTAGAAATACCTGGCGTGAGTATGGTGAACTTCATGCGATTGGCAGTAAACGAGAAGCGTCAGCACGAAGGCAAACCTGCTCTCTCTGCCAAGGAGTTTCTGGCGCTTATGCGCGAGAAGAAACGCATGGTAGAGATGACGGAGAAGATGAATAACCGCTCGGTGAATGAAGGTTTCTCTGGAGGCGAGAAAAAGAAGAACGAGATTTTCCAAATGGCGATGCTTGAACCCACTCTGGCAATCTTGGACGAAACGGATAGTGGTTTGGATATCGACGCGCTACGCGTGGTGGCAGAGGGCGTGAATAAACTCAAGACGCCACAGAATGCATCTATCGTCATCACACATTACCAACGATTATTGGACTATATAGTGCCCGATTTTGTACATGTGTTAGCCGATGGAAAGATAGTCAAGACAGGCGATAAGAACCTCGCTCTTGAATTGGAGCAAACAGGATATGAATGGTTGAATAAAGAGTGATGAAGCAGTTCGTTATTCATACAGGAGAAACTTTCTCGCGCGTATTGGTCAATCAGCCGTCAGTGGATTGGCATATCATCCAAGAAGAAGGGTCGCGCGTGTGCGTGCATATTATAAATATGTATATGCTCTCCTCTTACGACGATAGTCCTAAGCAACACCGTATTGTGGTGAAGCAGCAAGGCAAAGGATGTACCACGGAAATATACGGCGCAGCTTTCTTGCATAATACGGATAAAGTGGAGATAGAAACGCATGTGAACCATGCCGTGGGCGGTGGACAGTCTAATCAACTGATTAAGTTTGTCTTGGATGACCATTCGAAAGGACGCTTTGTGGGAGACTTGAAGATAGCTCCCGATGCGCAGCAGACCATCGCTCATCAAACAAACCGCAACTTATTACTCTCCGATGACGCTGAGATGCGCACATTGCCGCAACTTGAGATTTACGCCGATGATGTGCAGGCTTCACATGGCGCTACAACGGGACAGTTGGATACCTCAGCTATCTTCTATATGCAGCAACGAGGTATCGGGGAACAAAAAGCGCGCCAACTATTAGTGGACGCGTTTATCAAAGAGGTAATCCATACTATCGAAGATACTTCACTTCGTCAGTCATTACTGGATACGATGGATGGCGTAATCGAGGAGAGCTAATAAGCTCTCTTTTGTTTTGCTATCGCGGAAAACACGCAGCGCTTCAATCGCTTGTTTCTTGTATGCTAACATTTTCTGCACGGCATACTCATTGCCTTGAAAGCGCAGCACGAAAGACTTTATCTCTTCCAATCGTTTCTCTGTTTCCGGACTCTCGCTCTCTGTTATCACTAATTCGCCCAACTGGCGGATGTGGTCTGCTTCGGGTTTAGGAGCGCGCTGAAGTGCAATGATAAGGGGAAGAGTCACCTTGCCATCACGCAAATCACTCATCGTCGGTTTGCCTAAATCTTCTAAATCACTATAATCGAAAATATCATCTTTTATCTGGAAGCATAAACCTAAGAGGCGGCCGTACTCCTTAAGAGCTGTGCGCTGGCGTTGAGTACAACCAGCGGACTCGCCTCCTGCCTCTGCACAGGATTGGAAAAGCTGTGCGGTCTTTTGATTGATAATTTGCAAGTAGCGCTCCTCATCAATCCACATCGATTGACCGATATGTAACTGTAGTACCTCCCCGCTACTTAGGCTCTGTCCCAGATGAGAGATGATTTCCAAAATACGCGTATTACGCACTTCTGCTATCAATGCAATCACTTTGGCTAACATATAATCACCTGTCAGCACTGCCACCTTGTTATTCCACTGCGCGTGTACTGCAGGAACGCCATGACGTGTGTTGGATGAATCTACCACATCATCATGCACCAAACTCGCATTGTGAAGTAGCTCCAATGCGGTGGCTGTGTAGATGGTCTTGTCCGTGATGGAATGGCATAACTGAGCGCTGAGTAAAACCAATAATGGACGCAACTGCTTTCCGCTGCGTGAACGGATATAATTCAATACTTCCTGCAAAGCACGATTGTCGGATTGCAAGCAATTAGCCATGCTTTGCTCGTATCGCTTCCAATCGTTTGCAATCGATAGTCGTATGTCTGCTAATCCATTAGTCATTGGGCTTGTTTATCCAAAAAGTGCTGCAAAGGTACTACTTTTTTTCTAAATAAACAAGATTTTTTGCTATTGTGTATAAAAATACATGAAAATGTGTCAATTTTTCCACATTTAATCCATTTCTTTTTTGTACCTTTGCGCCCGTAAAATATTAAGCACGCAAAAACTACTAAAAAATAGACCTTATGAAACCATTCATGGACAAAGATTTTCTGCTGCAGACAGAGACTGCACAGGAGTTGTATCACGATCATGCGGCTAAGATGCCAATCATCGATTATCACTGCCATCTCATTCCTCAGATGGTAGCGGAAAACAAGCGTTTTGAATCTATCGCACAAATCTGGTTGATGGGCGACCATTACAAATGGCGTGCTATGCGTTCTAATGGTATTGATGAGCGTTATTGTACAGGTAAGGACACTACCGATTGGGAGAAATTTGAGAAATGGGCTGAGACTGTTCCTTATACTTTCCGCAACCCATTATACCACTGGACGCACTTGGAACTCAAAACAGCTTTCGGTATCGAGGAGCGTTTGAATCCAGAGACAGCTCGTGCTATCTATGACAAGTGTAATGATTTGATAGCAAATGATCCTAAGTTCTGCCCACAGGGATTGATGAAGCACTATGGTGTGGAGCTCGTATGTACTACCGACGATCCAGCTGACAGCCTCGAATGGCATAAGATGGTAAAGGAGGACCCTAAAGCAGAGGTACGCATGTTGCCTACATGGCGTCCTGACGCAGGAATGAATATAGAGGCGGCTACATGGGTGGCATATATCCAGAAATTGGCTGAGGTGGCTGGCGTGGAAATCAATAGTTTCGATACGCTAACTGAGGCATTGCAAAAGCGTCATGATTTCTTTGAGTCTATGGGTTGCCGCCTCTCTGATCATGGTATTGAGGAGTTCTATGATGAACCATACACCGAGGCTGAAGTGAATGCTATTTTCCAAAAGGCATTAACAGGCAAGGGATTGACCACTTACGAGATTCGTCAGTACAAGCACGCTTATATGCATATGCAAGCAGCGATGGATTATGCGTCGGGTTGGACACAGCAGTACCACTACGGTGCAATTCGTAATAATAACAGCAAGATGTTCGAATTGCTCGGAGCTGACACAGGCTTCGATTCCATCGGCGAGTTTACTACTGCTAAGGCCATGGCGCACTTCTTGGATGAAATGAATAGCGAGGGTAAGTTGGCGAAGACTATCCTTTACAACCTCAACCCATGCGCTAATGAGGTGATTGCAACTATGCTTGGTAACTTCCAAGATGGTTCAGTACCAGGTAAGATTCAATTCGGTTCTGGATGGTGGTTCTTGGATCAGAAGGATGGTATGGAGAAGCAGATGATGGCTCTCTCTAACCTTGGACTTTTGAGCCGCATGGTAGGTATGTTGACCGACAGCCGTTCGTTCCTCTCTTACCCTCGTCACGAGTATTTCCGTCGTACCTTGTGTAATATCCTTGGTAATGATATCGAGGCAGGAATGATACCTTATACAGGCTACGAGAAAGCCCGTGTTCAACAAATGGTTGAAGATATCTGCTACAACAATGCTAAAAACTACTTCAAGTTCTAAATAAGGGGGAAAAACCATGCGTTATAAATTATTAGTAGTATTATTGAGCTTCGCTGTTGCTGCACCTGCACAAAAGTTCCTTGGGGTGTTCTATTTACATAACAACCCAGAGCCGGTTGTGCAAAGTGTCACACGCTATAATAATGCAACGAAATCTCGCGAACGGGTGTATATCAATAAAGATTACTGCTCGTGTATGGTGGTAAGAAAAGGTGCTAGATACTATAATGTTATCCCCGGTGAGAACATAATAGAGAGCCGTCCTATGCGATCCCAGGCTATGGAGGGGAATTATGCTGCGACGGAATATCTGTCCTATAGAGGAATTTTCCCAAAGAAAGAACCAAACGCAGGATTTTATGCTATGCCTCTGGCGCAGGGAGAAAAAGTTGTCGTGGACCCGAACATCATTCATTTCAAAGGATCTAAAAGAGAGGAAAACTATCTCTCCTTCCTTGTCCAGAATAACGATACCGTTTATGCGATGAGAGGAGGAACGGCTTGTTTGACAGGAAATGAAAAAGGAGTGGTCATTAACCATACTGACGAGACATTTGCGGTCTATTATCATATGCGTCGGGCGTTTGTGAAACAAGGAGAGGAGGTGGAGGTAGGACAACCCGTCGGTCTGGCTTCTGAAGGAAAAGTGTATGTGGGTTTTGTTTATCTGGATGAGAAGTATTTTAAGCAAAAAGAAATCGCGACGGAATACCCCTACACTCATTTTGTACCGCAGATTTGGGATGGTTCGCAATATGTTCGGTATGAAAAAGTGACATCAGTTGCAGTGCCGGCTCTTGCTGACGAACTGGTCACGCAGGACATGACCAAATACCAAAAGAAGCGTTACTTGAAAAATAAGCCACGCGAATAACTAATGAACGAGATACCCATCGGAAATAGAGGCGAGATTATCATCTATCGTGCGGAAGACAACACGATTCAACTCGATGTGCGCATGGAGAACGAAACCGTGTGGCTGACTGCATCCCAAATGGCTCAGTTGTTTGGTAGAGATGTGAAAACCATACGTAAACACATCAATAATGCTCTGCGAGAAGAACTGGCAGATGAAGTGGTAGGCGCAAAATTTGCGTCCACCACTCAACACGGAGCGATGGAAGGTAAAACTCAAACCAACGAGGTAATGTTTTATAATTTGGAAATGATTACTTCTATTGGCTTTAGAGTAAAAAGTAAAAGAGGTATTCAATTCCGTAAATGGGCAAACAAGATTCTCAAAGACTACC
>JAZNQB010000273.1:0-2094 GCA_045589995.1 Paludibacteraceae bacterium | reverse complement strand
TTGTGCAAGAGATTAACGGCCATGAATACGTTGACTTGGGCTTAAGCGTGAAATGGGCTACTTGTAACGTGGGAGCTAACAAACCGGAAGATTACGGCGACTACTTTGCATGGGGCGAGACGAGTACCAAATCGACATATTATGAAAGCAATAGTAAAACCTACGGTAAGCAAATGAATGTTATAAAAGTCAACTCACAATACGATGCGGCACGAGCCAACTGGGGCGGCACATGGAGACTGCCAACGAAAGCGGAATTAGATGAATTAAAGAATAAATGCAAATGGAAATGGAAGAAACAAAATGGCGTTAAAGCCTACAAGGTTACGGGACCTAACGGTAACAGCATCTTCCTTCCTGCTGCGGGCGACCGTCTCGGGTCATCGCTCCGCCACGCCGGAGGGAGCGGATACTATTGGAGTTCTACGCCATACGAGAGCGATAGCTATCGCGCGTACTCCCTTTACTTCTTTAGTGGTCATCAGAGCGTGTATTGGTACTATCGCATCTTCGGTCAATCCGTTCGCCCCGTTTCAGATAAAGAGGATATATATACAGTAAATACTAACAATGAAACCATTACCGTAAACGGCGTTAGCTTTACTATGATAAAAGTAGAAGGCGGCACTTTCCAAATGGGAGCGCAATCTATTGACCCAAGCGGAACAAACTACGACAGCGATGCATATGATAGAGAGAAACCTGTACACTCAGTGACGCTTTCAGACTATTACATAGGCGAGACAGAGGTGACACAGGAATTGTGGAAGGCTATTATGGGAAGTAACCCAAGTAATTTTAAAGGCAATCAGAAACCAGTGGAGAAGGTTTCATGGAACGACTGCCAGGAGTTTATAACAAAGTTAAATGAACTTACGGGAAAGAACTTCCGTCTTCCAACGGAAGCAGAATGGGAATATGCGGCGCGAGGAGGCAACAAATCTAAGGGCTATAAATACAGCGGCAGCAACATTATAGGCAATGTTGCTTGGTATGGTGGTAACAGAACTCATAAAGTAAAGACAAAATCGCCTAACGAACTCGGCATATACGACATGAGCGGCAATGTTTTGGAATGGTGTGAGGACTGGTATGGAAATTACAGCAGCGGTTCTCAGACCAATCCTAAGGGACCGTCATCTGGCTCTTACCGCGTGCTTCGTGGTGGTAGCTGGATCAACAGCGCGAGTTACTGCCGAGTGTCGGTTCGTAGCAGCAACTCTCCCGACTACAGGAACTACGGCTACGGCTTCCGCCTAGTTTTCTCTCAGTAAACACAGAAATCAGGAAATTGTCTTAAGCAAAAGAGCCGAGCGGCATTATGGAGTTGAGCACGAGCGGAGCGGAGCGAAGAGAGAAGCGGGACGAAATAAATGCCGCGAGGAGATTTTTTTGAAAATATAGGAACGTCATAGATGAGATAGCGTTCTTTGTTTTCTAAATTAATATGCATGCTAACTCCAAAAAAATCTTTCCTCTTTCGTCATTTGCCTTTAGACTTTTCTTATCTTTGCGCATTAATTATTGTTTTGGTGTAGAATTAAATATATTGAAATTGTTGTTTTGGTGTAAGTTTTAGTGTATTAAAATTATTGTTTTGGTGTAAAAAGGATATGAAAAGAAAGATATACAACAAGTTAAAGGGTTGGAAAGACAATAGAGCAAGAAAAGAGGCTTTGCTGATAGATGGTGCTCGTCGTGTTGGTAAAAGTTATATAGTTGAAGAATTTGCTAAGAACGAATATACTTCTTATATATTGGTGAATTTTGCTAATATGACTAAGGAGTTACGAGAGATATTTGATAATTATCTTAATGATTTGGATTCTTTCTTTACCAGACTGTCTCTTTGGTCAGGTGTGAAACTGTACCAACATGAGACACTTATAATATTTGATGAAGTACAACTGTATCCGAAAGCAAGAGAAGCGATAAAATGGTTTGTGGCAGATAATAGATATGACTATATAGAGACGGGATCGTTGGTAAGTATCCGTAAAAATACTAAGGGAATAATTGTCCCGTCGGAGGAGTGTCATCTTGATATGCATCCGATGGATTTTGAGGAGTTTTTATGGGCTTTGGGTGAGGATT
>JAZNQB010000272.1:0-8867 GCA_045589995.1 Paludibacteraceae bacterium | reverse complement strand
TACCTGCGTCAGGGTGGGAAATGATGGCGAAAGTGCGTCGTCTTAATATCTCTTGTTGTTCAGTATTGCTTAGCACAGAAATAATGGTAAATTAGGTGTTATTGATTAGCGTAATGTAGCGCTGAATTTCTCCTCAAAGGTCTTTTGCAATCGGGTCATGATATTCTCTATCTGGCTATCTTTGAGCGTATTATTCTCATCCTGCAGGATAAAAGAGAGCGCATATGATTTCTTGCCTTCCTCCAGGTTCTTACCCTCATATACATCAAATAGATAGACATGCTTGAGCAGTTTCTTCTCGGTCTCAAAAGCAACTCTTGCCAAATCTGCGAACTCAACTGTTTTATCCACTAATAATGAAAAATCGCGCTTCACTTCCGGATACTTAGGCAAATCATTGATAACGGCTTTGTATTGCTTGTTCTGACGCATGAGTTGGTTCCAATCCAAATCGGCATAGAAAACTTCTTGATTGATATCCAATTGTTTTAGAATAGGGCGTGCCACAATAGCAATGATACCTATTTGTTTTCCATTAGGTGCAATGATGGTTAATCCGTCTTGGTATAACTCTGAATGGATACGCTCTGTTTTAGTCTTCTGCAAGTCCACTCCTAAGCGCAGCAGTATATTGTTCACATAGGCGCGGAGCTGATAGAAAGTGGTTTTTTCTTCTTTGGTCACCCACGATTGTGCCGTCTTGTTACCAGTTAGCCAGATACCTAAATGCTGTTCTTCCATGTACGCGCGCAACGGTTCTGCTTCTTCGTTCTTATGAGCCGCATTGTAATGATAACAATTACCGAACTCATACAAACGCAAGTCACCATTCTTGCGATTCACATTGCGTGCGATAGACTCCAGTCCGCCAAAGAGCAGGGTCTGGCGCATCACGCCTAAATCTTGGCTGAGTGGGTTCATTATCTTTACACAATGCGTGAGGGGCAACTCTTCTAATGGCTCGTAGTAGGATACTTTTGTTAGAGAGTTGTTCAGAATTTCATTAAATCCTTGTGCAGTCAATTGCTCAGCTATGCGACGGCGCAGTTTCTCTGGGTCCGGCTTAATGCCATATGCCAAACTGGTATTGAGTTTATCAGGAAACTCCACATTATCGTATCCATATATACGCAGTATATCCTCTATTACATCGCACTCACGCTGTACGTCTGTGCGATAACATGGCACACCTATCTGCCATAGGTCACCCTCTTGGTTATAAATCTCCACTTCCAAGGCGCGAAGAATAGTCTCCACAGTTTGCTCACCTATATTCTTGCCAATCAAACCATATACACGATTAAGATTAAGCGCCACAGGGAAGAAATCCCATGCCGTCTTACCATTATCGCTCACCTCCATAGCTATCTGTCCGCCAGCCACTTCCTGGATAAGCAATGCAGCGCGTTTGAGTACATAGAGGGTGTTGTTAGGATCACAACCGCGTTCGTAGCGGAAGGAAGCGTCGGTCTGCAACTGATGGCGACGGCTCGTTTTGCGGATAGAGACTGAGTCGAAATAAGCGGACTCAAGAAAGACATTTTTTGTATCAATAGTAACGCCGCTCTCCAAACCGCCAAACACGCCAGCGATACACATAGCTTGCTCCGCGTTGGCAATCATGAGGTCGTTCTCATTCATCTCGCGCTCTACGCCATCAAGTGTGATGAATTTCTCACCTTGTGCTGCACGGCGTACGATGATCTGCTGTCCTTTGATCTTGTCCGCATCGAAAGCATGTAATGCTTGTCCGCACTCATGCAGCACGAAATTAGTGATGTCAACGATGTTATTGATAGGTCTGAGTCCGATGGTCGTAAGTGCTTTTTTGAGCCAATCGGGTGACTCTTTAATCTCTACCCCCTTAATACTAACACCCGTATAGCGAGGGCATGCATCTGGTGCGTCAATACGGATAGCGATAGGTAGCTCGTTATTATCCACCTTGAATGCCTCCACAGATGGCTTATTGAGCGCTATATCTTGTCCATGCGCTTTGTAATAAGCGTATAAGTCACGCGCTACGCCATAGTGGCTGGCTGCATCAGAGCGGTTAGGCGTGATATCCACTTCAATGAGCGTATCATCCTCTACTTTGTAATACTCGCGTGCAGGCATACCAATCGGAGTCTCAGCCGGTAGGATAATAATGCCGTCGTGGCTATTACCTACACCAATCTCGTCCTCTGCGCAAAGCATACCGAGCGACTCTTCTCCGCGTATCTTGCCGCGCTTGATGGTGAAACTATCAATAGTTCCATCCTCTTTCTCCTCATAGAGAACAGTGCCGATAGTAGCTACAATCACTTTCTGCCCTGCAGCTACATTAGGCGCTCCACAAACGATGCGAAGGATATGATTGCCCTGCTCGTCTGTTTCCGCTCCTTGCGCTTCTACTGCCCCTACATTAACGGTGGTGAGATGTAAGTGGTCGCTATTAGGATGGGGGATGCAAGTGAGAACTTCGCCCACTACGAGTCCTTTGAGACCTCCACGAATAGTCTCTATGTTTTCAACTGTGCCTACTTCCAAACCGATGGAAGTGAGGATTTTTGCTACGGTTTTAGCGTCGTCTTTGAGAGCAATGTAACGCTTTAACCAATTGTACGAAATATTCATATCTGTTTTTTATTTTTATTCCAATAAATGCAAAATATGCCAAAATCGACTACAAAGGTACTGATTATTTGTTGAATGCACAAGTATTTACAAAGAAAAATAGTAAAAAAGACGGAAAAAAAAATTTATTGCGTGTGCGCTTGCGTATATCGTTTTTTTTTTGTACCTTTGCGCCCGATTTTGAAAAAAGTGTGTTGTAGTCTCATGTGATAGTAAGGGTGAGATGGCAGAAAATAGTTTATGAGAATGAATTAAAATAATAAACAATCATGATAAAAACAGCATTAATAACGGGTGTGACGGGCCAAGATGGTTCTTACTTGGCAGAGTTTCTTCTTGAGAAAGGCTACGATGTGCATGGCATTATTCGTCGCAGTTCGGTTGATTACCGTGAGCGCATAGCTCACTTAGAGGGTGCTCCTAATTTTCATTTGCATTATGCCGATATGAGTGACTCTATGTCTTTGGTTAAATTAGTGGGCAAAGTGCAGCCGGATGAGATTTATAACCTCGCGGCACAAAGTCATGTGCAGGTATCGTTCGACGCACCTGAGTTTACAGCGGATGTGGACGCAGTGGGTGTATTGCGCATTTTGGAGGCCGTTCGTACGAATCATTTGGAGAAAAAATGCCGTATCTATCAAGCATCTACTTCGGAGTTGTATGGCAAGGTGGAGGAAGTGCCACAGAGCGAGACCACGCCTTTCCATCCCTATTCGCCATACGCAGTAGCGAAGTTATATGGCTATTGGATTATCAAGGAATACCGCGAGGCATATGATATGTTCTGCTGCTCAGGTATCTTATTCAATCACGAGAGTGAGCGTCGTGGCGAGACATTCGTGACGCGTAAGATCACTTTGGCTGCTGCTCGTATTGCACAGGGTAAGCAGGATTGCTTGTATTTGGGTAACATGGATTCGCTTCGCGACTGGGGATATGCTAAGGATTATGTGGAGTGCATGTGGCTCATTCTGCAGCACGATACACCAGAGGATTTCGTGATTGCAACGGGTGTGCAGCACACCGTGCGTGAGTTTGCTACCTTGGCTTTCCATCATGCGGGTATTGAGTTGCGTTGGGAAGGCGAAGGAGTGGATGAGAAGGGTATTGATGTGAAGACCGGTAAGGTGGTAGTAGCCGTAAGTCCTGATTTCTATCGTCCTACTGATGTGGTGAATTTGTTGGGCGACCCATCCAAGGCAAAGCGCGAATTAGGATGGAATCCAATGACTACCACTTTTGAGCAATTGGTAGAACTAATGGTGGCACATGATATGAAGAAAGTGGCAGCTGACTCAGCGGCAGATAATATCCGTAAGGTTAATTTGGCGGAGTACTTAGAAAAAGGTATCGATAAATAATATGATGGATAAGAACGCAAAGATATATGTGGCTGGGCATCGTGGAATGGTGGGTTCGGCTATCGTTCGTGAGTTGGAGCGTCAGGGATATACGAATATCATCACGCGAACCCATAAGGAGTTAGACCTTTGTCGTCAAGAGGCGGTGGAGGCCTTCTTTGCAGCAGAAAAACCCGAATATGTGTTTCTCGCAGCTGCTAAGGTGGGAGGAATAATCGCTAATCAAAGCGCCTTGGCCGATTTTATGTATGATAACATGATTCTTGAGATGAATGTCATTCATGCAGCGTGGAAGAATGGATGCAAGAAATTAGAATTCTTGGGCTCCAGTTGTATCTATCCACGCATGGCGCCACAACCCATGAAGGAGAGCTACTTGCTGACCGGCGAATTAGAAAAGACCAACGAAGCATATGCGCTGGCTAAGATAAGTGGATTGAAATATTGCGAGTTCCTCAATCGTCAATACGGCACAGATTTTATCAGCGTGATGCCGACCAATCTATATGGACCTAATGATAACTACCATCCAGAGCATAGCCATGTACTGCCTGCGCTGATCCGTCGTTTCCACGAAGCAAAAGAGAGTGGAGTGGATAGCGTCACTTGCTGGGGAACGGGTTCGCCACTCCGCGAATTCCTCTATGTGGATGATCTGGCTAATCTATGTGTATTCCTGATGAATAACTATTCAGGGAATGAGACAGTTAATGCCGGTACGGGCAAAGAATTGACTATCAAGGCTTTGACCGAAATGGTGGCGAAAGTGGTAGGTTATAGAGGGCGTATCGAGTGGGATACTACCCGTCCTGATGGCACACCACGTAAGTTGTTGGATGTAAGCAAAGCCACCGCCTTGGGATGGACATATAAAACGGAATTAGAAGATGGCATTCGCTTGGCGTACAAGGATTTCTTGGAAAACCCTATGCGCGCAGAGCGCTAATCATTAATACTATGTTGCCATTAGAGGAACGACAAGCGCAAGTGGAGCAATTCTTGCAATCCCATGGGATAGAGTACACCCTATACAACCATCCCGAGGGACGCACGATAGAAGAGGCACGCAGATGGTGGCGTGAGGATGGTTCGGTACATTGTAAAAATATCTTCATGCGTAATCACAAGGGCAATCAGCATTATCTGATTTGCTTTGATTGTAACCATGATTTGGCTATTCACGATTTGGAGCAGCGCCTCAAAGCACAGTTGATGGCTGCGGGACATTCATCGCCTGGTAAGTTGTCCTTCGCGAGTGCAGAACGCATGGCCAAATATTTAGGATTAGAACCAGGCAGCGTGTCGCCTTTTGGACTAATAAACGATATAGACCACCATGTGATACTATTCTTGGATGCCAATCTACGCAAGGCGAATAGTTTGAGTTTTCACCCCAATGACTGCCGTGGTACGGTGGTGATTGAGCAAGTAGCTTTTGAGCACTATCTGCAAGTAGTAGGAAATGAAGTAGAGTGGATACCATTATACGAGTGATGAGAGATTTTACATTAGATAGCTATCGTTTGCTCTTGGAGCAATTGCAAGCGCATGGATACGAACTGATTCGATACGAGCAATATTGCGAGGGATACCGTCCGGAGCGCTTTGTCATACTGCGCCATGATGTGGATAAGAAGCCTGCCAATAGTTTGCTTACCGCGCAAATAGAGCACTCAATAGGAGCACAAGCAAGCTACTATTTCCGCGTGGGAAAAGAATCAAACCACCCTGCCATCATCCGTTCTATTGCTGCCTTGGAACATGAGATAGGATATCATTATGAAGATATGTCAATAGCGAATGGCGATATAGAAAAAGCATATTCGCACTTCGTAATGTGGTTGAACTATTTTCGGCAATACTATGCGGTGGATACGATTTGTATGCATGGTGCTCCTACCACTCAATACGATGGACGAGAATTATGGAAACACTATGATTATAAGGAATTAGGAATTATAGGAGAACCCTATTTTGATACGAACTTTGGAGAGGTGTTTTACTTAACTGATACAGGGCGGTGCTGGGATGGATATAGAGTGTCGGTTCGGGATAAGATACCTACTCATCATGATGAATGGATAGCCAAAGGATGGCATTTCCATAGCACGGCAGATATATTGCAAGCATTACAAGATGGCCGTTTACCTCATCAGATTATGATGACCACACACCCGCAGCGCTGGACCAATAAAAAGGCGCAATGGATACAAGAATTGATAATACAAAACATTAAAAATATCATTAAGCGTGCCTTATTAATAGCACGAAAAGAAAAATAATCAATATGAAAAACTCACTTAATTTTGCTTTAATAGGAGCCGCAGGATATATTGCTCCTCGTCATATTAAAGCGATTGCCGACACAGGGAATAACCTGATGGTAGCGTACGATAAGTTTGACAGCGTAGGCCGTTTGGATAGCAGTTTCCCTGATTGCTCTTTCTTCACAGAGAATGAGCAGTTTGACCGTTTCTGCTCCAAGCAAATGCGTAAAGACGACCCATTACATTGGGTATCTATTTGCACTCCTAATTACACGCATGACGCGTTCATACGCTATGGATTGCGTTTGGGATGTGACGTGATATGTGAAAAACCATTGGTGCTCAATCCATATAATATTGATAACTTGGTGGAATTAGAAGCAGAAACAGGACATAATGCGTATACTATCTTACAATTGCGTTTGCATGATAAAATCCGTGCGCTGAAGGAGAAAGTGGCGAATGGACCAAAAGATAAGATTTACGATGTGGATTTGACTTATATCACGAGTCGCGGTAAATGGTATTATAGCAGTTGGAAAGGAGATGTGCATAAGAGCGGCGGTATTGCTACGAATATAGGTGTGCATTTTTATGATATGCTGCAATGGATTTTTGGTCCAGTAAAGCAGAATATAGTGCATGTGATGTCTTTTGACCGTGTCGCTGGCTATTTGGAATTAGAGAAAGCGCGTGTGCGTTATTTCTTGAGCATCAATGCGGACTGCTTGCCAGCAAATGCTGTACAAGGCGAGAAGCGAACCTATCGCACCCTGAATATTGATGGAGAGGAGTTTGAGTTCTCACAAGGATTCACAGAATTGCATACCGAGAGCTATCGTCAGATATTAGCAGGCAATGGTTTCCGTATCTCAGAGGCTCGCCCATGTATCGAGATTGTTTCTCAAATACGTCATGCAGAACCTATTGGATTGGTGGGAGACTACCACCCATTGGCTAAACTACCATTAAGGCAACACCCGTTCGGATGGGACGAGAGACGATAAGGATAATGTACGATGTACGAAGGAAATAATATATACATATGATGAAACAGATACAAATAGCATTATTTGGTTTGCTGGTCGGGATGCTCAGTTCATGCGTCACATCACGAAAAGTGAACTATATGCAAACGCCAGATAGGCAAATACCAAGTTATGCAGATACATTAAGTTTTGAGGACTACGAGTTGCGGATAGGTGATAGGATGTATGTCTATGTTTATTCGTTAGACGAAAATATTACCAAGATGTATAATGCGGGAGGGTCAGGAAGTATGATCCGCCAACAAATGAACCAAGGTAGCATGAGTGGTTCGTATGACCTATACACCTATCTGGTAGATGAAAATGGAAATATTGAATTTCCTACGATAGGCAATGTGTATGTGCGGGGATTAACCACTCGTGAGGTGAAGCATAAATTAGAAGAAGAACTGAGTAAACTACTTCAAGAGATTCCCGGATATAGTACAGTTTCTGTAGAAGTCAATATAGTGAATCGCACATTTTCTATCATCGGTGCGCAAAGTGGCCGTTATGTGATAAACAAAGAGAAAATGACTATCTTTGAGGCATTGGCAATGGCGGGCGACTTAGGGGAATTCAATAGTCGTCAGGAGATTAAGTTGGTGCGTGAAAAAGAAGGTAAGACAACGATTAAAACATTTGATGTGCGATCTAAAGATATAGTCAATTCGGAGTACTACTATATAGAACCAAACGATATCATCTATATCCGCCAAATACCTGGTTATAGTTTTGGTATCAATTCAGCCTCTACTACATTGGGTATATGCGCATCCACTATCTCATTTGGTGTATTCATCTATTCCATCGTACAAACAGGTATCAATCATGTACAAAAACATTATGGTAGTAATTCGTCAACAGGGGGAAATTAAGTCATGAGAAAAATACATTATATTCTATTCTCGCTCATCGCTGTATGCCTGACGAGTTGTTATAGTCATCGTGTCATAGGTTATTTGCAGGAGCCAACAGCGCAAAACAAACTGCCACAATATGATTCTGTGGCATATGAGCCATATCGTATCCGTGTGAATGATGAAATCATTTATCGCTTAATTACACTTGATGCTACAATTTCTAAGTCTTTGGCTGCCAATAATTCGGTCTCGAGTCAATATGCTAATTCCTATCGCGTTTATTCGGATGGAACGATTGATGTACCATTTCTAAAGCCTATCCGTGTGGCTGGATTGACGGAACAAGAAGCGCAAGACACGTTGCGTGCTGCCTTCCGAGAGATAATTCCTGACGCAGATGTGAAACTGGCGCTATATAATAAATATTTCTCCGTCATAGGTGATGCAAATGCAGGACGCTATTATATATATAAGGAAAAGATGAATATTTTTCAGGCTTTAGCGATGACAGGTGATTTAATGAACAGTGGAGACCGTCGTCATGTGCGTATCATTCGTCCAAGAGACGGAGGACAAGAGCCGGAAATACTGGAGTTTGATATACGAACCAACTCGATTATTGACTCTAAATATTACTATGTTTATCCTAATGATGTGATTTATGTAGCACGTACAAAAGATAGTTTCTACAAAGTGCCTACCTATACAGGTTTCCTCGGATTGATC
>JAZNQB010000271.1:0-2522 GCA_045589995.1 Paludibacteraceae bacterium | reverse complement strand
GGAGCATAGGGCTATCTTCATGGGTACTTTCACATCTTGTATGCCTCGCAGCATAGCTGCTCCTACACATTGTAATCCATCTGCGAATTGCAATAATCCAGCAAAAATAAGCAGTATAGAGGCTATCTCCACTACTTTGGGGTCCTCGGTGAATACATAAGGAATCCACATGCGTCCGCCAATCATCACGATGGCGCCGATAATATTGATGAGTAAGCAAAGGTGAATAGAGGCGTTGCTAGCCATTCTAACACCATGGATATTACCCTCACCCAATTGGTGTGATACGCGTATAGTGGTGGCAGAGCCAACGCCTAAAACAAGCATAAAAGTAATGTCTGCCATTTGATTAGCTACTTGATGGGCAGCTAAGGCTTCTTTGCTTATCCATCCTACGATGATAAAAGAGGCGGTGAAAAGAAATGTCTCTGCAAAAGTTTGCAAACCAATAGGCAAACCCAACCGGAAGAGCTTCTTTTGTTCCTGCCAGCTAAGCATTTGCTTATGAATGGAGGTGAGGTACATACGCCATTCTTTTTTGTACCATATGACAATAAAGAAGCATAGGGGCATAACTATACGAGCAATAAGGGTGGCAAGACCAGCGCCCGTTGCACCCATAGCAGGACAACCCCAATGCCCGAAGATGAAAATCCAATTGAGACCTATATTGAGTAGATTACAAACCAAGGTGATAATCATCGCTACCGTAGTGTTGCCTAATCCTTCTAAGAACTGCTTAGATAGACAAAAGAAATTAAACGGAATAATAGATAGCACAATGAGTGTAAAATAAGGTCGGGCGCATGATACTACTTCTACATCTTGGCCAAAATACCCCAAGAAGGGAATGCACGGTACCAATAGTGCTAAGGTAAGCGCGCATAGAATAAGTGTGAAAATACCACCATTCGCGAGAAGAGAACTGATGTGTAAATGCTTGCGCTCTATCGCTTCCTCGTTGGTCTCGTTGCTCAAACTCCCCACTTCGTGCCCTACTAATGGCGTCAAACCCATGATAGCACCCATCGCCAATACCATGATGGTGAAGAAAATAGCATTTGAGAAACTCACTGCAGCCAAGTCTGTGGTACCATAATGCCCCACCATGACGGAATCGAAAAAACCGACTAAAGCAGAACCAATTTGTGTTAGAATGACAGGAATTGCTACTTTGAGGTTACGTTTGTAATAGGGAAGATATGTGTTGAAAGAATATGCCATATGTCTAAAAATTGGCACAAAGGTACAACAAAAAAAAGAGAAAAGCAAATTTTTAACTATTTTTGATAAAAATACTCGATAATTCTTGCGTATGTAAAAAAAAAGTTGTATCTTTGCCTCGTTTTATGTGCGCGTGCGCTCGAGAGCGCGCTTTGCGTGCACCCGCTCCTCTTTAATAATAGTAGAGGTGAAGTTAATTCAAGAAGACAAAAAACATACACTAATATGGAAGAACAAAAAGAAAAGTATGATGGTTCCAGTATTCAAGTGCTGGAAGGTTTAGAAGCGGTTCGTAAGCGCCCTGCGATGTATATCGGAGATATATCGCAAAAAGGTTTGCATCACCTTGTTTACGAGGTTGTAGATAACTCTATTGATGAAGCGTTGGCTGGGTTCTGTACAGAGATAGCTGTGAGCATCAATACGGACAATTCTATCACAGTGCAGGATAATGGTCGTGGTATCCCAGTGGATATGCACCCAAAGGAGCATAAGAGCGCGCTGGAGGTGGTAATGACTGTGTTGCATGCCGGTGGTAAGTTTAATAAGGATTCTTATAAGGTGTCTGGTGGTCTCCATGGTGTGGGTGTAAGTTGTGTGAATGCGCTCTCGTCGAAAATGCATGTTGAGGTCTATCGCGGTGGTGCTATTCATACGCAGGATTATTCAAAGGGCAAGCCATTGAGTCCTGTTCATGTAATAGCAGAGAATGAAGCCGCGGGCAATTGGGAGCAAGGTAAGACGGGTACCTTTGTGCAGTTCTGGCCGGATGATACAATATTTACTGAAACGGTTTATCAGTGGGATATATTGGCCAATCGTATGCGTGAGTTGGCATATCTGAATGCAGGTATTCGTATTGTGCTGAAGGATAGGCGTGTGGTGGATGCAGAGGGTAATTACAAGAAAGAGGTGTTCTTCTCTGAAAAGGGCTTGGAGCAGTTCGTTCGCTATATAGATGGTACTCGTACTCCACTTATCTCTGAGGTTATTCACTTGAGTACAGACAAGTATGGCACTCCTGTAGAGGTGGCTATGATTTACAATACGGATTTCAATGAGAATGTGCATTCGTATGTAAATAATATCAATACCATTGAGGGTGGTACACATGTAGCAGGTTTCCGCTCTGCACTTACTCGTGTAATGAAGAAATATGCAGAGGATAGCAAGATGCTTGAGAAGGCTAAGTTGAAAGACAAGGATGGTAATTCAACTATTGATGCAAACGATTTCCGTGAGGGTCTGACGGCTATTATCTCTGTTAAGGTGGCAGAGCCTCAGTTTGAGGGACAGAC
>JAZNQB010000270.1:0-3872 GCA_045589995.1 Paludibacteraceae bacterium | reverse complement strand
TCTTAGGAAGACCACCAACCCAAACAACTCCTTGGCTCACAGAACGACATGGCTACGATCCGACTTTGTTGTATCGTATGGCGACATGATACTTGGCGGGGACATTACTGCTAATGCAACAGACGACACGTCCGGTGCATTTAACACCCGTGATGGCGGTAACTTGCTCATTCAGGAAGGCAGTACCATCAACGCGCTGGGTGCCGGTTTTGGTATCTATGCCGCAGGCAAAATCACAATGCCGAACGGGTCGCTGACTGCAAGAGGTTACTCAAACGCAACAGTACAATCCAATTCCGGCAATATTTCCTTAACCGGAACGATTAATGTGAAAGGCAAGGATTGTGCCATTTGTGCAGGCGATGAAAAAGATGTCTTTGATGTTACCATTAACGGAAACTTAACAGCAGAAACAACAGGAGATAAGTACTTTTGTATCGTTGGAAAGAAAGTGACTTTGATTGGTGGCACAATGAAGATTACCTCTGTTACGAATGCCGTTGTGTCGTATGGGAACTTGAACGTGACCGGTAATGCCGTTGTTACATCCACAGACCCATTGAGTGTTGCACTCAACTCGCGCGATGGTGGTCATATTGTCTTTGGAAAGGGTGATTATAAAATCACAGGCGCAGGATACGCTGTTTATGCAGCAGGAAACATCGCTTTCAATACCTCGTTGGCTATCTTGACTCCGACAAACGGCAAAATTTACAATCATACCATTGTGGACGAAGGAAATAATACGGCTACATTCGTACATATCGGCTATACACCTAAAGTTACCCAAAATGTTCTCTCTGCCACGAATACTGTCAAGTATGGAGAGCAGTTGCGCATTGAGGGAACAATCAAAGCGATAGGCCAAACCAATTACAAATTGCAAGAGAGTGCAGACGGTACTACATGGCGTACTATCAAGTCCGGCACTATTGCCACAAATGATGCGCGTACGGGTCATACGGTGCAGTACAAGAAAGTGCTGACGGAAACAGGCTATGAGGCGTATCGCCAATATCGTATGATTGTCAACCATGTGGGCTCAGGTGAGCAAGATACCTCTGCCATCAAGAGAGTATATTACAAGTATCCGTTGTTCCGGGATGGTTTTGTAACGGCTTACTATGGCGCGGATGAGACCTTTAACTATGCGAAACCTGCCGATTGCCGCGATTACAGATACACCAGTAATCTGCCTGCGCGTGTGCAAGAGAACAGCGATTATCTGAAAATAACCATGCCGGCATGTCCGTTATATATCGACGAGTACACGCCGACCTACAAAGTGGACTTCTACGATGCAGATGCCACCTTGCTCAAGAGTGAGGAAGTCATTGCCGGAAACGATGCCACGCCTCCTGCAATGGACGGACAGCACGCACCGGCTAGCGATCCGAGTCGTGCGAAAAAAGGCACATTTACCGGTTGGAGCAAAGATTATACCAATGTGCGTAAGCCGCTTAATGTGTTTGCCAAATACGATGTCTATGTGAACTTGGACATGGATATGGCTGAGCACATCTGCAACCGTAACGAGGACTGGAAATTCGCTTCATGGATGTTCACCCAATTCGAGAACAACAAGACCATGGCGATGGTTGGCGATTCACTCACTTTCCGCGCAAGTGTGAAGACCAACACGCCTGTGACCGTTTATTTCCAGTCGGGTGCGCCGCTTGGCAATGGTGAAATCAGTTGGACGACAGGTACCCAAGTGGGCGAGATTACGGGTTACGATGTGAACAAAGTCATGACCTTCGACCGCCAAGTTACGGCACTCGTGGAGTACTATAACGAACTGCCTTTTGAGCGCAAGCGGTACTATCGTTTCTATGCGCACGGGAACGGTACGGCTCAGACCGTGTATTCCGAGACGATGGAGATACAGATGTACTATCCGCTCCTTGTCAATGCAGATCAGGAAGTGCAGGTGCTGACCAGCGAAGGCGGCTTCTATTTCAACGGTCTGCGGAGCGTCATCCCTGTACAATATAACGAGACGGTGCTTGTCCTTGACCGCAAAGGCTTGAAAGGTGCCGGACTGACGATGGCGCGCGTGAACAAACCCGCATATCTCATAGAGGGATATACCGATGAAGGGGTACATTATATGTTAGGTCCCGGAGTAACGGAGACTTTGAATGTCACGACCACAAAGAAACTGATTGTCTTTGACGGCGTGTACGGCAACGGCTATCCGAAGCAACTCGACTTCACGGCGGAGGGATTTGGCAAAGTGAACGGTTATTACGGCGAGGTTGTTCCTTGCGGTGGTAGTGTAACCATGCCTGCCGACCCGACGGAAGAGAACGCAATCTTCCTCGGATGGTCTTCGTGGGATCCCTCTTCGTACGACAGTCTAGCATATCTGAATGTACCGGCTATCAGCGATAATATCCTTGGCTTCACGGCTAACTTCGAGTACTACGACCCGATACCGCAATACACCGTCCGTTTCTACGGCAAAGATGGAGCACCGCTCCTTGATACACAGATTGTAGATGAGGGAAAAGATGCAACGCCACCAACTGCACCCGAAATTAGCGGATGGCACTTTACTGGTTGGGATAAACCGTACACTACTATTACGGAAGATGTAAATATCACAGCTATTTATGGCGAGGATATCAAAGTATGGACGGTGACATATAAGAACTGGGACGGAAGCAGCCTCGGTTCCGAACAAGTAAACGACGGAGAAGCTGCCACGGGTGTTGAAGTGGCACGCGAGGGATATACCTTTGTAAAGTGGAGAGATTATTTCTCCGGTGATGATGTGGATATGCAGCATATCACGGCGAACATCACCGTGGAGCCCGTCTTTACGGAAACGCTGTACACCGTCACCTATCGGGTGAATGGAGTAGAGACTTATACTGTCCAAGCCGTTCATGGTTTGCCGGCAAGCAGCATTTATTATCCGCTCGGTACACCGACTAAAGAGCCTACAGAGGCACTCGTTTACACCTTTGCTTACTGGACACCGGATGTGGAGACTATTACGGAAGATGTGACCTTTGAAGCAGTCTTTGTTCCTGCTCCGCGGAAATACACGATTACTTTCCAAAACTGGGATCATACACTATTGTCCGAGCAGCAGGTAGTGTATGGCAACGCTGCTGTCGCTCCGTCGGTACCTGCTCGCGATGGATATTTCTTTGACGGTTGGGACCGCGGGTTTGATGTTACATTGGCGGACATGACGGTAACGGCGGTATTCCGCTTGCCGGGCAAATACACGATTTCATGGTTGAACGATGATGCATCGCTTATTGAACAAACGGTTGTAGCAGAAGGTGTCGTGCCGACGCACGCCGATCCTACCAAACAAGCCACGGCAGAGTTCACCTATACTTTTGCAGGTTGGACACCTACAATTGTTGCCGTCACAGCTGATGCAACCTACACCGCTACCTACAACGAGACCGTAAATAAATATACTATTACTGCGACTGCTGAGAATGGCACCGTACAAGGTACGGGTGAATATGACTACGGAACAGTTGTTGAGTTGATGGCTATTGCCGATACAGGATATAAGTTTGACAAATGGTCTGATGAAGTAACTGACAATCCGCGTATGGTCACAGTGACTGAAAACATGGAGTTTACAGCATTGTTCATCTCTGATGTCGGTGCAAGTATTGAGGATATCCATGCGACCAGCAACAAGGTGCAGAAAGTGCTAATTGACGGCATACTCTACATCCTCCGAGATGGCAAGACCTATAACACCATGGGACAAGAGATGTAATCTGTAAGGTAAACCTTCGGCACAATCTTCGGCACGAAGAAAAAAAATAACAAAAAAATAACCCAAGCGGGAGGCGTTGGTAATCAACACCTTCCGTTTGCTTTAAGTGTCTTTCTAT
>JAZNQB010000269.1:0-3447 GCA_045589995.1 Paludibacteraceae bacterium | reverse complement strand
TGTTCTTCTTATAATATAGCCATTGTGATGTCTTCGGCTTCGGGGAGATTGAGTTTCTGACGGACTTGGGTCTTGCGCTGGTAGATGGTTTGGAGACTTTGACGAGTGAGCATATTGATTTCCTTGGTAGAAAAATCCGCTTGCGGTTAGGTAAGCGGATAGATAGAGTTGGCGATATAGCTCTGGGAGTGAGACTATAAGGGGAACTATTGTGTAACTATTTTGCGGGTGGAATCGCCAAGTTTGACTAGATAAGAGCCTTCTATAGGAAGGTCTATCTTGGAGGCTGTTCCATAATAGATGAGTTTGCCGTTACTGCTCCATACATAATAGGGTCTTCCCTGCGGATCGGACACATACAAAGTCAAACCTTCGCAATATGCAGTCCAGTCATGTACTGATGGATTGTCCATGCCGGTAAGCGTGCCGTTTTCTGCGAACTGCGCTGTATAAATAGCATCGGAAGCACCGACAATGATTGTTCTTTCAGGTGTTTCAATACCATCTTCCCAAGTTACAAAATGATATCCTTCGTATGCCATAGCGGACAGATTCACATGCTCGCGGAACGGGTATTCGCCTGTACCAGATGTCTCGCCAAAGGCATCGTTGGACGATTGCACCGTAATAAAATAGGTTGGGTGGACAATGAATATATCAGACATGGCAGACAGACAATGTCCGTTATCTACTTGCACGCTGTATGTGCCGGGCTCTACCGGTATCCGATTTTGTTCAACGGCACCTTCTATTGGTTCGCCGTTACGATACCATTGGTTACCAGCGGCAGCTGAGGACATAAGGATAGTATCATTCAAAAGCGTGATTTCCGATTTCTGAGGAAGGGGAAGAAGGGTCAGTTGCAACAGATACGTGCTGTCGCACATATTGTCGTTGGAGAACGAAAGCGAGAATGAGCCTGCCTGCGCATAGGACACATCATGGAACAGGAATGATTCTCCTTCGCAGAGTGTGACGGAGAGCGTATCTGTCTGAGGATGAATGAGCACATGCTCCATTGTCAAAATGAAAGCCTCGCTATATGTTTTACCGCCTGTATTGGTAGTGCTGAGACGGATTTGGTATTCGGTATTGTCTGCACAGCGCAGTGATTCGTTCAACAATAATTGGTCTCCACTGACTGTAAAGAAATCATTGTGTATAGCTCCATCTCCTTCGGCGAGTGCATAGACGAAACTCTCTCCATCTTTGGCACCGACCGTGGAAAGCGTAGCTATATATGCTCCGACGGACAGGTCATCGTTGAAGTGTGTATTCGACAAGGTTAGACCGGTAGGTGGCAGAACATTATTAAGCACAACATCGGGTTGTTCTTTGAATGCTTCGCGATTGCCCACATAGTCTTCGGCAACAGCCATCAGCGGACATGACTGTCCTTGCTCTATGACATAATCCATTGTTGTGTCTGCGGGATAAGTGCCCACTTCCTGCCACACGCCCAAGTAATCAGCCGCATAGAGGATGATGTGTTTGACACCGCAACCGCCGTTGTCATCTTGTGCGATGAAGGAAAGATGGTACAATAAGGGATTCTGCTCGTCCTGCTGCGCGAAGATCTGAGAGGTCGGAGCTCCTGCATCAATACGATTGCACCAATGGTTGGTCGGAATAGTATCGTTCTGGTCGAACAGGATTTTTGCCATAAGACTCAATGTATCCCCAGTTTGCATGGAAGATGCCGGACGCAAGGAGAAGGTAACAAATCCTTCTCCGACATGGGTCGTGTCATTGACGGGCAACAGGCCTCTGTCCGCCTCATAGATAGCATAACCTGATGTGGGGTCAATAGATGAGAATTTCCAAAAGGCATCCATCTTCTCTATGTCCAATCCTGCCAGAACATCTACATACAGATTCATACTGTCTCGCAAGTCCAGACGCGTACGGCAGAAACTGCCACCTATTCCTTCGGCAAAGACCTGATTGGCAAAGCCATACTCTCCAATGGCGAAGGAGTTCTGCATCTGTCTTTCGGGGAATTGGAAGCGGATGTCCAGCGCTTGAGCAGGCGCCGTGGCGAAGTCCGGGTCATTCTCAAAGAAGACCGTATATTTCAGCACATCATTGATGCTCACCCACCGCAAGGTATCATACCCAACCGGTCCAAGTAACTCATTGGGGTCATACGAGAGTTGAATCTCCGAGTCTGCCTCATCTGCATGGATTGTTTGCGGTTCTTCAAATGTTTGACGATGTTGATTACCAGCTCTACATAAATCAACATTTTGTGCCAACATCATATCAATAGAAAAAATAATTAATATTAACAAGAATAAACAATGTTTCATAAGACATATATATTCATCTATTTACAACTCGATTCTTTGGTCTCTTTTAGAGCATTTCTTCCTAATTTTAAGGCAGTTTCTACCCATCCCTTGATTTCTCCTTGATACGGTTTGTCTCGATCTTTAATTTTTACACTAATTATTATTTGTTCTCTTTGTTTTTTTTCTTTATCGCTATTATACGAAACATGTATCCATTGCCAATTTTTTTCCACGTCAATTTCCCAAATTAATTGGTCATATCCTCCCTCATTAATAATCGTTCTAAACAATTTTTTGTTTTTCTCAATGTTTTTTGCAGTTATATCCACAGCTTCTCCCTTTACATGTTGAGAGTTATTAACCCCTCCAGTCTTTGCGTTATGTTCTGGCGGACGCCATCCAGATGTAATTATAAAATCATCACCATATTTTTCTTTTATTTTATTGAGTTGCGCAGTTGTATTCTCCAAAGCATGTTTTACACTTTCAATGGGGATTTGCGATGTTTTGTTCAAATCTGACACCTCAAACCATCCAAAATTATCCATATAGATTATTACTCGATTCCCCACATAGCTATAGTCATTCATACCATCAATATACATTAGCGGGTCATGCTGCATAAAACGACCAAGCGCGGGATGCATGGAACGGGCACGATAATAGTATGTTTCGGAAGCATAATCATATTCACGTCCTGTAAACAGGATAGTATTGCCGATTTGTGATTGCATTATCACTTGTCCGTTGGCATCAAAGAATGAAGGCATGCCGTACGCATCGTACTCCATTCGTTCTACCATATTGCCGGACGCATTGCTGATCGCCATGACAGAGCCAAGATGATTGGCATGGTAATACCATGTTGAATCTCCTCTGCGCATCTGTAATGCTTCGTCTATGTCGTTACCATAGAGATAAGAGGTAACCATTCCATTGGTTGTTTCCTCCACCATCTGGTCTCCGGCATAGAAGAACAGCGTACTATCTTTGGCTATCCGCCTACCTAAGGCATCGTATTTATACACACTTGTATTGCCATTGTCTATAGCCACCAAACGGTTATTAAAATCATAGGAATACGTGTGCCTTTCATCATTAAGCAGGTTGCCGTTGGCATCGTATTGCGGTGTGAAAGACAGCAAGCCGCTTACAG
>JAZNQB010000268.1:0-1521 GCA_045589995.1 Paludibacteraceae bacterium | reverse complement strand
CCTATCCTATTAGTATGGCAGCGCAAGACCTCTAAAAGCCTCACATTAGACTATTTAGGAGACCGCAAACAGATAGAGAAAGATATCAAACATGGTGCTTTCTTCATGACCAACCATCGCGACATCGTTATGGATTCTGCTTGGCTCTCTTTGCTATTACGCAAACGCTATTTCATCCGCCCATTCATCGGTATCGGTAATAACCTATTCGCAAAGAAATGGATTGAACATCTTGTGCGTTTCAATCGTTGCTTCGCAGTCATCCGCAATGGCGGCGCACATGCACAACTGGAGAACGCACACACACTCTCCGCCTACATAGCACACCTACGCCAGCAAGGGAAATCCATATGGCTCGCACAGCGCGAAGGAAGAGCCAAAGATAGCAACGACCTTACGCAACCTTCTGTGCTGCATATGCTGACCATCAATAACGATGATTTCTTCCAAGCCATCAAAGACCTCAATATATGTCCCGTGAGTATCACCTATGAGTACGACCCTTGCGATTACCTCAAAGCACGCGAGATGCAACTCAAACGCGATAACCCCAAATGGCGAAAAAGAAAACGCGATGATGTGGAATCCATGGTAACGGGTATCAAAGGACAGAAAGGACGCGTAGTCTATCGCCTCACACCAAGCATCAACCCGGAAATAGACCACTTACTCGCGCAGCACCCTGAATACGAAGCACTGCCACTGAGCGAGAAAACACAAATCGTTTGCCGCATAATAGACAAACATATCCATTTAGGATACGAGATTTATGAGCGTGGCACGGAATTTGAGCAATATATCGAAAGCCGCTTACAACTGATTGACATTCCCAATAAGGACGACGCATACCTGCGCGAGCGCCTGTATGAGATGTACGAAAACCCCGTAAAGAACTACCAAGCGGCACTAACGAACACACAAAAAGAACAACTATGAAAAAAGCTATCTTCCCAGGGTCCTTTGACCCCTTCACATTAGGACACTATGATATAGTGAACCGAGGACTGGCATTGTTTGATGAAATCATCATTGGTATTGGTCGTAACAGCACCAAAAAAGACACCTTCCCTATCCGCGAACGCGAGGAAGCTATTCGTAAGATTTTCAAAGACGAACCACGCATCCGCGTAGAAATATATGATTGCCTAACCGTTGATTTCGCAAAGCAACATGACGCCAAATTCATCTTACGAGGTATCCGCTGCGTGGAAGACTTTGAATACGAGCGTAACATGGCGGAAGCCAATAGACAACTTGGCGATTTAGAAACTATCATATTATACACGCACCCTGAGTACGCACATATTTCTTCTACACTCGTGCGCGACCTATACGCCTACGGCAAGGATGTGAGTGCATTCGTGCCTAATGAACTGAGATGATTATGAATAAGCGAAAAAGTATAATATATATATTCTGTGCATTCGTATTACTTCCTATACATGCACAAGAGCGACAAAAAACCACCCGAGCCAACGAGAGTATTAACATCTTCACCGATGTAATGCGTCAGGTGGATGT
>JAZNQB010000267.1:0-10092 GCA_045589995.1 Paludibacteraceae bacterium | reverse complement strand
ATAAGTGCTACGATAGCTGTGATGATGATTGGGAATACAATCTTCTCAGTTTTGCTTACTTGACGCAACTGTCCCATCTTGATTGCACGCTCTTTCTTAGTAGTGAGTGCGCGCATGATAGGCGGTTGAATAACAGGCACTAATGCCATGTATGAGTACGCAGCAATAGCGATAGGGCCTAACAAGTGCGGAGCAAGCTTTGATGTTAAGAAGATACTGGTTGGTCCGTCTGCACCACCGATAATACCAATTGAACCAGCCTCTGCTGGGGTGAATCCCATTGCGTTAGCACAGAGGAAGGTAATAAAAATACCAATCTGTGCTGCAGCACCTAAAAGGAGTGACTTAGGATTAGAGATGAGCGGACCAAAATCCGTCATGGCACCTACACCGATGAAGATCAAGCAAGGATACACACCTGCTTTCACACCGATATAAAGCACATCTAATAATCCTGCACCTTTTAAAATAGCTCCATACGAATGGTATGCTGGGTTAGGATCGCCATTAGCCAATGTAGGTTGTAGGAAGGCATCCCAGAGTTCGCTATGGAACATGCCAGCACCAGGTAAGTTGGTAAGCAACATACCGAAAGCAATTGGCAGAAGCAATAGTGGTTCATATTCCTTTTTAATAGCAAGGTAAAGCAAAAGGAAGCTGATTAAGAGCATTACGCCCTGCTGCCAGCTCATTTGCATAAAACCCATGCTTTGGAAAAACTCCAAAATTTCCATAATGCTTAACTAATTAGTTGATTGTTATATTATCCAAGCACGAATAATACATCGTCTTGCATTACATTTTGTCCTGCGCTCACAAGGATTTGCTTGATAGTAGCATCTTTCTCAGCCATGATTGGGTTCTCCATCTTCATTGACTCGAGCACGAGGAGTGTATCGCCTTTCTTAACTGCTTGTCCTTCAGTAACAACGACTTTGATTACAGAACCAGGAAGTGGGCTTTTAACTTTCTCTCCTTCCGCAGCCACTGGAGCTGCAGGAGCCGCAGGTGCAGCAGGAGTTGCTGCTGGTGCTGGTGCAGCCACTGGAGCAGCCTTTGGAGCCGCTGGTTTTGGTGCTGGAGCTACAGGTTTTTCTGTTTCTACTTGGTATGTTTTGCCGTTAACAGTTACATTAGTTAAACCAGCTTCTATTTCTTCTACAGCGCATTTATATTCAGCACCGTTGATTTTAAATGTGAATTCTTTCATTGTTGTATAATTTTATTGTTTTAGAAATCATTATTTTTTGTTAAAAACCCTTATTATTCATTCCTATGGATTTTGCATTCCAAGCAGTATTTCTTGCTTGTGGTGCGATAGTAGCTGTAGGAATGTCATGATTTTTTCCCATGTATAAGTACAAAGCCATTGCGACAGCGACCTTGTCGTCATCGCTTGCCTCAGACAAAGCCATGGCTATTGCTGCCATTGTTCCCTCGTCAGTAGGAACGGCAGACTGTACGGCAGGTGTCGTTTGTGCCTTTTTCGCTTGTTTAGGTGCCTTAGGCGCGGTCATTTTTTGCATGCACCAACCTAAGAATTGCATGATAAACACCAATCCAAACAAAACGACCAAGACGATACCAAAACCGAGTCCAGTAACCATCCATGTCTCAGATGTAATTGCTAAAAGTGTCATAATTATAATGGGATATTAGAGTGTTTCTTCAACGGATTGGTGAGGCGCTTTGTTTGTAGCATCTCAAATGCTCTGATGATTCGTGCGCGTGTATTGCGTGGCTCGATAACATCATCAATATATCCGCGGTTTGCAGCTTGATAAGGACTTGCAAACAAATCTTTGTATTCAGCCTCTTTCTCAGCGATGAATGCTTTCTTCTCTGCTGGGTCTTCGATAGCTTTGATAGCTTTTGCTTGTAGCACACCTACAGCACCACTTGCACCCATTACTGCTATTTCTGCATTTGGCCATGCATAGCACATATCACCACGCAATTGCTTGCAGCTCATCACGATATGGCTTCCGCCGTATGATTTGCGAACGGTAATAGTAACTTTTGGCACAGTAGCTTCGCCATAAGCAAACATCAATTTTGCTCCATGATCGATGATACCTGCGTACTCTTGACCTGTACCACAGAGGAAACCAGGAACATCTACAAGAGTAAGGATTTGAATATTGAATGCATCGCAGAAGCGCACGAAGCGTGCAGCTTTACGGCTTGCATCGCAGTCAAGCACACCTGCTAACCAACTTGGTTGGTTGGCGATGATACCAGTAGAGCGGCCATTGAAACGAGCAAAACCGCAGATGATATTCTTAGCATAATCTTTTTGTACCTCCATGAAGTCGCCATTATCTACAATAGTGGTGATGATTTGCTTCATATCGTATGGTTTATTAGGATCAGCAGGAACCATCTCGTTGAGCACATCGTCCACGCGAGTGATATCGTCTGTACATTCCACTACAGGAGCTTCCTCCATGTTATTTTGTGGGATGAAAGAAACGAGTCGGCGTACTTCAGCTAATGCTTCCTCTTCGGTAGCAGCTACGAAGTGTGTGACGCCTGATTTGGTAGAGTGTACTTTTGCGCCACCTAATTGCTCAACGGTTACATCTTCACCAGTAACGGCTTTTACTACTTTTGGTCCGGTGATGAACATGTATGAGTTTTGCTCAGTCATCATGATGAAGTCAGTCAACGCTGGGCTATATACTGCTCCACCCGCACATGGGCCAAAGATAACAGATATTTGTGGAACCACACCAGATGCGAGGATATTACGCTCGAAGATTTCTGCATATCCAGCGAGTGCACATGCACCTTCTTGAATACGCGCTCCACCTGAATCGTTCAGACCGATGATAGGTGCTCCGAGTTTCATAGCTTGATCCATCACATTGCAAATCTTAAGCGCCATTGTCTCGCTCAAAGAACCACCAATAACAGTAGCATCTTGTGCAAAAACAAATACGAGGCGGCCATCGATAGTACCAGAACCAACTGCTACACCGTCACCAAGGAACACTTTCTTCTCCATACCGAAATCGTGGCAACGATGGGTAAGGAACATGTTTACTTCTTCGAAAGAACCTTCATCTAAAAGCATGTTGATACGCTCACGCGCGGTATAACTACCTTTGGCGTGATGCTTAGCCACAGCAGCTTCGCCACCACCAGCCATTGCTTTTTCTCGGTTCTCAATCAATTTATCTAATTTAGCTTGATCCATAAAATATATTATTTTGGTTGTTCACATAGTTCAGTTAATACTCCCTTTGTGCATTTAGGATGCAAGAAAGCGATCATCAAGTTCTCTGCGCCTTTGCGTGGAGCCTTGTCAATAAGCTGCAAGCCAGCAGCCTCTGCCTCTGCTAATGCTTCTGCTACATTCTCCACATTGAAAGCCACATGGTGAATACCACCGCGACCTCCGTTTTTCTCGATGAATTTAGCGATTGTTGACTCAGGGCAAGTAGGCTCAAGAAGCTCAATCTTCACTTCGCCTACCTTAAAGAAAGCGGTTTTTACTTTTTGGTCTGCCACTTCCTCAATGCTGTAGCACTTGCCACCTGTTAAGAACTCAAAGAACGGCATTGCTTCTTCTAAAGAAGTAACTGCGATACCTAAATGCTCAATGTGTGTTGGTTTCATTACTATAATTATTTAAAATTAGTTGAATACAATATACGATTTCTCGTATGTTATTTATTAAAAATCAAAATACGGTACAAAGGTACTACTTTTTTTTGACATACGCAAGCGCGCGCGAAAATAATTAGTTTTTTTTGCAAATGTTTGCATATATGCGCAAAATTGATTACCTTTGCAGTCGCAAAGGTTTGTATAACATTCAACATTACACATTATATATGGAAAGAAAAGTTCGAGTTCGTTTTGCGCCGAGTCCTACAGGCGCGCTGCACATTGGAGGTGTGCGTACTGCATTGTATAACTATTTATTTGCTCGTCAGCATGGTGGTGAGATGTTGCTTCGTATCGAAGATACGGATTCCACTCGTTTTGTGCCAGGTGCAGAGAAATATATTATAGAGGCATTACATTGGTTGGGCATTGAGATAGACGAAGGAATTTGTTTGGATGCTCCTAATGGGAAAGGTGCTCATGGTCCCTATCGACAAAGCGAACGCCGAGAGATTTATCATCAATATGTAAATCAGTTATTAAATAGCGGTCATGCGTATATTGCATTTGACACACCCGCTGAATTAGAAGCAAAGCGAGCAGAGATTCCTAATTTCCAATATGATGCGCGCACGCGCTTGCAGATGCGCAATTCTTTATCAATGAGTTCGACAGAAGTGAGCGAATGTATAGCAAAAGGAGAAAAATATGTTGTTCGCTTCAAAGTAGAGCCAAACGAAGATGTGCATGTGCATGATTTGATTCGCGGAGAGGTGGTTATCAATAGTAATATATTGGATGACAAAGTATTGTATAAATCAGCAGACGACCTGCCAACTTATCATATGGCGAATATCGTGGATGACCATTTAATGGAAATCAGCCATGTCATTCGTGGCGAGGAATGGTTGCCTTCTGCCCCACTCCATGTGCTGCTCTATCGCGCATTAGGTTGGGAAGAAACCATGCCTGCTTTTGCGCATCTACCTTTATTACTCAAACCAGACGGAAATGGTAAATTGAGTAAGCGCGATGGTGACCGACTTGGTTTCCCTGTCTTCCCATTAGAATTCCATAACGAGAAAGATGGTACCGTTAGTAGCGGTTATCGCGAGAGTGGCTATCTGCCAGAAGCAGTCATCAATTTCTTGGCGTTATTAGGCTGGCACGGTACAGGAGACCAAGAGATGTACACGATGGACGAACTGATTGCACAGTTCTCTTTGGACCGTGTAAGCAAATCAGGCGCTAAATTTGACTACGAGAAAGGCAAATGGTTTAATCACCAATACTTGCAACTCCGTACGAACGAAGAATTGGCACAGATGTTCCTCCCTACTCTACAAGCAAACGGAATAGAAAATGCTGATATAGAGATGGTTGCAAAGGTTATTGGCTTGACCAAAGAGCGCGTTAATTTTGTACCAGAACTATGGGAGCAGACTAATTTCTTCTTCATAGCACCTACCGAGTATGACGAGAAATCACTCAAGAAGCGTTGGAAAGAGGATAGTCCTCGTCATATGCAGGAATTAGTAGCCGTTTTAGAGAATGTGAGCGAAGAGGATTGGAATAGCACCTATGAAACGACCGATGATAATGGCAATACGATTATTCGCTGGCATTTAGATGATGTGGTAATGCCTTGGATTGCGGAGAAGGAATATGGTGTGGGCATTGTGATGAATGCTTTCCGTATATGCCTTGTGGGTGCAGCGCGCGGTCCACATATCTGGAATATAACGAATGTATTAGGCAAAGAAGAAACGCTCACTCGCGTTCGGCAATTAGTCGCAAGGTCCATACCACTCCGCTCTTAACTCGGAC
The DNA here is from genome assembly GCA_045589995.1 of Paludibacteraceae bacterium. Classification (GTDB taxonomy): domain Bacteria; phylum Bacteroidota; class Bacteroidia; order Bacteroidales; family Paludibacteraceae; genus Colicola. Next base: position 4,653 of record JAZNQB010000267.1, on the reverse strand, counting down.
TATCGCTTGCGCTAGCAGTCCTCGTTAGTATAAATAATTAGTAATGGGTAGTTAGTATGACGCCGCGTGAAGTATTACATACATATTTTGGTTATGATGATTTCCGTCCCTTACAGGCGGAAATCATTCAATCTGTGCTTGCAGGTCGTGATACATTAGCCTTATTACCTACAGGTGGCGGTAAAAGCATTTGCTTTCAAGTCCCTACTCTCGTGATGGCTCATCAGAACGAAGAAAAGCGTTTGTGCTTGGTTATCACACCCTTAATTGCTTTGATGAAAGACCAAGTGGATAATCTGCATACGCGTGGTATTCATTCCGCAGCTATCTATACGGGGATGAATTGGGATAAGCAGCGTGTAGCTTTGGATAACTGCCAATATGGTCCTTATCATTTCTTGTATTGCTCTCCTGAGCGTTTAGAGAGTGAGGAGTTTCGCAAGCGATTAGCACAATTACCTATTGGTCTTATTGCTGTGGACGAGGCACATTGTATTTCTCAATGGGGATATGATTTTCGTCCATCTTATTTGCAGATAAGTGCTATTCGTGCGTTGTTGCCCGATGTGCCTGTATTGGCATTAACAGCGACAGCTACACCCGATACAATTGATGATATTCAAGAGCGATTAGGTTTTCAGCAGAAGAATGTGCTACGCAAGTCTTTCCATCGTGATAATCTGCAGTATATCGTTCGTAAGACAGATAAGAAAGAAGAACAGATTGTACATATCTTGAGTCGTGTAGCAGGGAGTGCTATTATCTATGTACGCAATAGAAAACACGCAAAGGAACTTGCTGATTATCTGAATGATATACCTTCATTGCAAGGCGCGAATAATAGCCCTATTTTCGATTATTACCATGCCGGATTGACCAGTCGCGAGCGTTATGAGCGTCAGCAGAATTGGAAAGAAGGAAAAACACGCGTCATTGTGGCTACCAATGCGTTTGGTATGGGTATTGATAAAGCAGATGTGCGTTTGGTTATTCACTATGATTTGCCATCTTGTATAGAGAGTTATTATCAGGAGGCAGGGCGTGCCGGGCGTGATGGTTTGACGGCGTTTGCGGTATTGCTCTACAATGATATGGATAAACAAAAAGCGCGTAAGCGCGTAGTGGATACCTATCCTCCTAAAGAATTTATCATTGATGTATATCACAAAACTTGTGATTTCTTACAAATAGGTTTAGGTAGTGGTTTGGGGCATCGTTTTGCGCTTCATATGGATCAGTTATGCCATGTGATGCGTTTGCCAATCTTGCAAACCTACTCTGCCCTACATATACTCACGCAAGCGGGATATATGCATTTTGAAGAAGAACATGAGACCTTACCTCGCGTGTGTATTAAGGTATCACGAAGACAGTTGGACGAATATAATCTGTCCAAGGAGCAATTAGATTTATTAGAAATACTAATGCGTAATTATCCTGGTATTCATACGGAATTGCAATATATTCGTGAGGCGGATAAGGCGGATATTCATTCGTTATTGGTTTCGCTTGCTCAGCGTGGTATAATCACTTATATTCCTCGTTCTGTGGGTTGTAGTGTGGAGATGACACAAGAGCGCGTAGCTGATATTTATATTTCACCTTCTATTTACGAGAATCGTCAGACGCAGTTTGTGGATAAGATTAGAGCGATGGTAGAATACGCAGAACAGGAATTATATTGCCGCGAGCAGTTGTTATTAGCTTATTTTGATGAAAAAGACGCTCCTACTTGTGGGCATTGCGATGTTTGTAGGGAACGAGATAAGGATTAGCGATTAGGGATTAGGGATTAGCGATTAGGGATTAATGTATAAAAAAGAGAACTCGTGTGAGTTCTCTTTTTAGTATCATCTGAGTGACGAATTATTCTGCAGAGAGAGTAATGCGTTGGAAATCAGTAATTTGTACACCTTTTGCTTTGAGTACATCTTTTACTAATTCTTTAGACTCGCTCATGATATAAGCTTGCTCTACGAGAGTATTCTCTTTGAGGAACTTACCTAGACGACCTTGTGCAATCATCTCGATTTTCTTTGCCATCTTCTCAAGGTTAGCCTCTGCTTCAGCAGCTACGGTAGCCTTGATTTCGCGTGCGAGCTGTGCTTGCTCAGCTGTGATCCATCCCTTAGCTTGGTTAGACTCGATGTGGTCATCAGAATCTACGTGAGCTGGGTTGATACCTGCTTTGCGTATTGCATTCTCAACGGCTTTGTTAATCTCGTCTTGTTTTGTTTTCTCAGTAGCAACAGATAACTCTTTTTGCTTGATTTCCTCAGCTACATGGTCAGCGTCGAGTGCGATAGGATTCATAGCAGCTACTTGCATAGAGATGCCGTGAACAGTCTCTTTATCAGCGCCTTCGTTAGCAGCAACGAGTGAACTCAATTTATTACCGAGGTGGTTGTAAGCGTCAACTACAGGAGCCTCAAGACAAGTGTAGTATGCCAATTCCATTTTCTCTCCGGTAACGCCAGAACGCTCTGTGATGATTTCTGCTACGGTGAAGTTGCCAATCTTGAGGTTTTTGAGTGCCTCAAAATCTTGAACTTTATTATCTAATGCTGCGTCGAGGATGAGTTTAACCATACCTACGAAGTCTGCATTTTTCGCTACGAAGTCAGTTTCGCACTTCACAGCTACGATAGCTCCGAAGTTGTCTTTTACTTTAGCGAGTACGCATCCTTCAGACGCTTCTCTATCGCTACGCTTTGCTGCGATTGCTTGTCCGCGTTTGCGGAGCAAGTCCTTCGCAACCTCGAAATCGCCATTTGCTTCTTCGAGTGCTTTTTTTACATCCATCATACCTGCGCCAGTGATGTCACGCAGTTTTTTGATATCTGCTAATGTTACAGCCATTGTTGTAATGAGTTAAGAATTAATGATATTAATTATTAATTATTCAGCAGCCTCTTCTGCTTTTGGCTCTTCTGCTTTAGGAGCAGCTTTGCGTATGCGTTGACGGCGCTCTTTTGGTGCTGGTGCTTCCGCGTTGTTTTGTGCTTCAGCAGCGCTCTCGTCAGCCTTCTCTACTTTACGCTCCTCGAGTCCTTCTTGGATAGCTGCACAAACAGCGCCGAGGATAGTATCGATAGATTTAGTAGCGTCATCGTTAGCTGGAATAACGAAATCGACATTATTTGGGTTAGAGTTAGTATCTACGATACCAAATACAGGGATACCGAGACGGTTTGCTTCTGCAACTGCGATATGCTCTTTCATTACATCCACTACGAATACAGCGCTTGGGAGGCGTGTGAGGTCAGCAATAGAACCGAGGTTCTTTTGTAGTTTCTCGCGTTGACGAGTGATTTGTAGTTTCTCACGCTTTGAAACATTCTCAAGTGTGCCATCAGTCATCATCTTATCGATTTGACCCATTTTCTTCACAGCCTTACGAATAGTAGGGAAGTTGGTGAGCATACCACCTGCCCAACGCTCTGTGATATATGGCATAGCCACCTCTTGTGCGCGGTTAGCTACTACTTCTTGTGCTTGTTTCTTAGTACCTACGAAAAGGATCTTGCGACCGCTTTTAGCGAGGTTTTTGAGTGCTTCAGCAGCCTCTTCTACTTTAACAACTGTTTTGTTGAGGTCGATGATGTGGATACCATTGCGCTCCATATAGATATATGGTGCCATTGCAGGGTTCCATTTGCGTTTCAAGTGGCCGAAATGTGCTCCAGCCTCGAGCAATTGATCAAAATTTGTTCTCATTGTTTAATGTTTTTGTGGGGTGTTCCCGATTTTGTTAATTGATTATATATTCCTTTGTTTTTGGCAGCTTTTTCACGCGCATGCAAACATTATATATATACGCGCAGCGTGCGAGAAGATGTATGATTGTTGTTCTCTGAGCTTTAAGCCACCAAAACAATCGTGTGGTAGTCCCTTGGGAGTCCACACGATTTGGATGGTTGTCTTTGTATTAACGCTTGCTGAATTGGAAGTGCTTGCGTGCTTTTGGTTGACCTGGTTTCTTACGCTCAACTTCGCGTGCGTCACGGGTCATGAAGCCTTCTGCCTTCAATGCAGCCTTATCTTCTGGATTGATTTTTACGAGTGCGCGTGCGATAGCAAGTCTGAGCGCCTCTGCTTGTCCTTTAAATCCACCTCCGTCAAGATTAACCTTGATATCGTATTTCTCAGCAACCTGAAGTTTATTCAGCGGCTGAAGAACGATATATCTCAGGATAGAAGATGGGAAATAGCTCTCGATGTCGCGGCCATTGATAGTGATTTTGCCGGCACCTTCATTCACGTAAACGCGAGCTACTGCTGATTTACGACGACCTAATGCATTAACTGTTTCCATATTCTATTCTTATTTGATTGAGTTGATATCTAATTGTTTTGGTTGTTGTGCTTGCATGTTGTGCTCTGGGCCCTCGAAGATGTAGAGGTTAGCAATTTGCTTAGCACCGAGACGGTTTTTAGGAAGCATACCCTTTACTACTTTGCGTACGAGTTTGTCTGCTCCTTTTGCCATGAGGTCAGCTGGTGTGAACTCGCGTTGTCCACCTGGGTGACCAGTGTAGCGTACATAAACGCGGTCATTCCACTTGTTGCCAGTGAGTTGAACTTTAGATGCGTTATCGATGATTACATTGTCTCCGCAATCTACATGAGGTGTGTACGATGGCTTGTACTTGC
>JAZNQB010000266.1:0-1770 GCA_045589995.1 Paludibacteraceae bacterium | reverse complement strand
CCTGCTTATCTTATCACAGAAGCAATGCGCGGTTATGGAGGCATACTCCGCTTGCCTAATGGTGAGGAGTTTATGCAGAAATACGACCCTCGTTTGTCACTCGCACCGCGAGATATTGTAGCGCGCGCGATAGATAATGAGATGAAAATACATGCTATTGACCATGTGTGCCTTGATGTGACGCATAAGGATCCTGAAGAAACTAAGCACCATTTCCCGAATATATACGCTAAGTGTTTGTCTATCGGTATAGATATAACGAAAGAGTATATTCCTGTTGCACCTTGCGCGCACTATATGTGCGGAGGAATAAAAGTGAACCTTGATGGACAATCAACGATCCAACGCCTTTATGCGGTAGGTGAATGTGCATGCACAGGATTACACGGTGGTAACAGACTTGCATCGAACTCACTCATTGAAGCAGTTGTCTATGCCGATGCGGCTGCTAAACATAGCCTTAGTGTGATAGAAGAGTACGATTTCAACGAACAAATTCCTGAATGGAACGATGAGGGAACGCTTAGTAATGAGGAACGAGTACTTATAGACCAAGATATTAAGGAAGTAGGACAAGTGATGTCCACTTATGTAGGTATTGTGCGAAGTGACCTGCGTCTCAGACGAGCGTGGGAACGATTAGACCTCTTGTATGAGGAGACAGAAGACCTCTTCCGTCGTGTGAAAGCAACAAAAGATATATGCGAACTGCGCAATATGATCAATGTGGGTTACCTCATCACTCGTCAAGCCTTGGAACGCAAGGAGAGTAGAGGACTTCATTATTCGATTGACTATCCTAAGAAAGATGGCGAAACACCCAAGGAAGTATGGTAATAATCGTATGCCGGCATGAAAGCAATTAGTTTACATAGTGTCATACCTGTGCGTGTCGAACCTAAGGAAAGCGCAGAACAAAGTACTCAGATACTTTTTGGGGAAACATGCACCATAGTAGAACAAATTCCCCGATGGAATCGTGTTAAATTGGATTTGGACGGGCAAGAAGGATGGGTGGATAGCAAGATGATTAGTCCAATGGCAAAAGAAGAATACGCTTCCTATGTGGCAGACTATTCGAAAGCTGCTTATGTGCTCTATCCAATTGCTTATGCAGTGAGTGCTAATAATGGACAAACAATACCGCTCACGGCAGGTACGCGCCTGCCCCAATACCAAAATGGGCAATTTCAGATATTAGGCGTCAGTTTTCGTATTGACCCAAGCATGGTAATAGAGAAACCATTACAGATGAACGAGCAAAACTTTATTCAAACGGTTCGCTTCTTCCTTAATGTACCCTATTTGTGGGGTGGAAAGAATGCACTCGGAATGGACTGCTCTGGTTTCACACAAACTATCTTAGGCTTATTCGGAAAGCATATTCTTCGTAATGCCAGCGAGCAGGCTACGCAGGGACGCAAAATAGCTTCGCTTACCAAAGCAAAAGCAGGCGACTTGGTGTTCTTTGCATATTATAATTCAAAGAACCAAGAAGATGAAATAACACATGTGGGTATCTTGTTGGATGCTCAAAGAGTGGTACACTGCTCAGGAAGAGTTAAAGTAGAAAAAATAGACAATACGGGCATCTTCTCCATAGAGCAGGCTTCTAATGATTGTCCAAATGGTCAATATACCCATCGTTTGTTGCAAATACGAAGATATTTGTAGAAGTTCAAAAGAAAAGACGCTACTCAATCACTTGATAGCGTCTTTTTCTTTGTCCTTAGTACCGCGGGCGGGACTTGAACCCGCACAGCCATCACT
>JAZNQB010000265.1:0-1875 GCA_045589995.1 Paludibacteraceae bacterium | reverse complement strand
AAAAATAAATTAAAATTATACAATCATGCAAAACAAAGGACTTGTTAGAATTATGGTAGCATGCCTCGCATTGGTATGCGCCTTTTACCTCTCTTTCTCGTTCGTTACTGCGCATTATAACAAGCAGGCGAAGGAGTATGCAGCAGGTGATGCAGTGAAGGAGTACCAGTATTTGGATTCAATCGCTGCGGAGAAAGTATGGTTCGGCTATACTTTAAAAGAATGCCGTGAGAAAGAAATCAACCTTGGTCTTGACCTCAAGGGTGGTATGAATGTAACAATGGAGGTGAGTGTTCCAGATATTTTGGATGCCCTCAGTGGTCACAACGAGACTCCACTCTACAAAGATGCTATGGCATTGGCTAAGCAAAAACAAAAAGCCAGTGGTGCAGATTTCGTCACTCTTTTCATTGAGTCGTACAATGAGTTGGACCCTAACGCACAGTTGGCTTCTATCTTCTCTACTTTCGAGCTCAAAGATAAGATTACACTCAATTCTACTAACGAGGAAGTTGAGTCTGTTATCCGCGAAGAGGTAGATGGCGCTATTCAAAACTCATTCAATGTGCTCCGTACTCGTATTGACCGCTTCGGTGTAGTACAGCCAAATATTCAGAAATTGGCTCAACCAGGTCGTATCTTGATTGAGTTGCCAGGTATCAAAGAGCCAGAGCGCGTTCGTAAGCTCCTCCAAGGTAGTGCTAACCTTGAGTTCTGGGAGACATATGAAAATTCAGAGATACTCCCTGTTCTCGCGCAAATCAATAATGAGTACGCTGCGCTCAATGCCGCTACGGAGACTGCTGCTCCAGCAGAGAAAGAAGAAGTAGAGGTAAAAGAGGAGGCTGCTCCTGCTGCTACTGAGGACTTGGCAGAGCTCGTAGAGAATATTGAAGCTGATTCTGCTGCGGCAGAGGTGGACCAAGAGGCACAATTGGCTGAGTACAAGAAGAACAACCCATTGTTCGGTATTCTCACCCCATCTGTTGACCAAGCAGGTCAGGCATTCCGTGGACCGGTGGTAGGTACTGCACACTATGTGGACACTGCCAAGGTGAACGCAATGCTCAATTCACAGATTGCTAAATCAATCATGCCTCGCGACGCACGCTTCTATTGGACAGTGAAAGCAGTGGATGAGGCAGGTAGTTACTACCAGCTCGTAGCGCTCAAAGCGCAGCGTGACGGACGCGCAAGCCTTGAGGGAGATGTGATCACCGACGCACGCGCAGACTTCTCACAGACCAGCGCATATGCAAATGTGTCTATGTCTATGAATGCAGAGGGTGCTAAAACATGGCAACGCCTCACCAAAGATAACATCGGCAAATCAGTAGCTATCGTATTGGATGGCTATGTATATAGTTTCCCAACCGTACAGAACGAGATCGCAGGCGGTAACAGCCAGATTACTGGTAACTTCACCGTAGAAGAGGCAAAGGACTTGGCGAATACCCTTAAGTCTGGTAAGATGCCAGCTCCTGCTCGTATCATTGAGGAGAGTGTGGTAGGTCCATCACTCGGTCAAGAAGCTATCAACGCTGGTCTTTGGTCATTCGTATTAGGCTTCGTGCTCATCCTCATCTACATGATTTTCTACTATGGTCTCATCCCTGGTTTGATTGCTGACGCAGCATTGGTATGCAATGTATTCTTGCTCTTAGGTATCTTGGCTTCATTCTCAGCTGTGCTCACATTGCCAGGTATTGCCGGTATTGTGCTCACCTTGGGTATGGCTGTCGATGCGAATGTGCTTATCTACGAGCGTATCCGCGAGGAGTTGCGCGCTGGTAAGGGTATGCGCAAAGCAATCGAGGATGGTTTCAAGAATGCTATCTCTGCTATCGTGGATGCCAATGTTACTTCTTTCTTGAC
>JAZNQB010000264.1:0-11128 GCA_045589995.1 Paludibacteraceae bacterium | reverse complement strand
GCCAGCTCATGCTCTTTCCGTAATGGCGGTTTTGAAGGTGGTATAGAGGCGTTTGTTGTAAGTACCGATGATTTCGTAACCACCACTCCAGCAAGTGATTATTTCACTTCTGTTGGTGTATATAGCGGAAATACTTATACTCTTACAAAGATTGCAGATGTGCCTGCTGGCGCGAAGATTAAGCATATTGGAGGCGGTTCCGCATTAGCATGGACAGTAGATGATGCCAATCCATATACTCGCCCTGAGTTTATTTATACATATGGTGGTATCTGCAACCAATTGGATGCACCAACTAATGTGGTGGTTAGTGCTGATAGTGTGATTACTTTTAATGCAGTGGATGGTGCTACCAGATATACGGCCTATGTATATTTAGGAGGTATTGAGAAATATAAACAAGAAGTGGTTTCTGGCGATGTGTTACATTTCTGGCCATATGTAGATGGTGATTACATCGTTAACCTTATTGCCAGCGGAGAAGGTAAAACCGATTCTGACCCATCCGCAGACTTTACATGGACTTTAGCTGCCCGCGAAGTAGTATTAGGTGCCTCTGAGTACTGCGAGAAAATAATGAGTTCAGGAAATACAGAAGCAGCCTTCACATGGGAGACCACAGATGAAGGAGCTATCATTATTACTATTACAGAGTCTTTGGGTGGAGCTGCTGACGCAGCACATTTCAGAGGTAATGGCATGGCGATTGGTAATTTCAAAATTGGTGCTTCCAAATCCAATGCATCTGATTACTTTAACCATGCATGCGGCGGAGGAAACCAAGTAATTTTAACTCTCAAGGACCCGGCAATCGCTCCAGTAAAAGGCGAGAAGATTTACTTCAAGGCCACTGTTGAATACACAACAAGCAAAGATAATAATGCATGGCCGACTCTTGACTTTGAATATACATATGGAACTGTATGTGTTGGAAAAACTGTTTCTGCTAATGTAAACAATGCAGCGATGGGTACAGCTGTTGTAAAGAAAGGTGATGAGGTTGTTTCCTCTGTAGAAGCCGGAACTGAAGTCACATTCATCGCAACTATAGCCGATGCAGAGAAGTACCGTTTTGTGAACTGGACCAAAGCAGGTGTAGTAGTTTCTACTGACTTGAGTTATACCACCACTATTACAGAAACCACAAACCTTGTGGCTAACTTTGAATATATCCTCTACACCTTCTGTCATTATCCAGTAACTGCAACAGGAGGCACTGCTAATGGCAAAAAAGTCTTCTTAACCTTGGGTAAAAACGCAAGTGGTAAATATCAAATCTTGTTCGAAGGTTCAGCAGAGGCTCCTCTATTAGGACTCAATAATGCTAACTATATTGTAAACCATGTCAGCACAGATATTGCTGTCGAAGGTGTCAACGGGTCTGGTAATGATGTGCCTTTCAGCAGTGCTAACGGCCGTTGGAGTTTTGATGCTGCGGGCTTAGGTTCTGCCAAAATGGAGTTCACTCTTCAAGAGGGCTACACCATTAGTGACATTTATGTGTGGACAAGATATATTGCATTTGATGTGGAAGGTGGAAATTTGATTTATAATAGTGATGAAATATTCACTCAATTACGCTACAACATTGACTGGAATGCCACTTGCGCAGACGAAGAAGCTCCTGTCATCACAACAGCTAAAGCTGAAGTGCAAAACGAATCAACAGTACTGCTCACACTTACCGCCACAGACAATTGGCAAGGAATCTTGACCTACACCATTGCACGCGAAGGTGCGGAAGATATTACCTTACAAGCTGTAAGCGGAGAAGAGGTTGCACAAGAGATTACAGGTTTGACAGCTGGCACAGAATATACATTCAATATCACTGTGAGCGATGGCAAATTCACCGCAAATACTTCACTTACTGCTACTCCTCTTGCGGATGAAGTAAAACCAGTCATGGTATCTGCTACCTTGGAGAGCAAAACATGGGATAATGCTGTTATCGCAGTAGAAGCAACCGACAACAAAGCGGTTGTGGCTTACCGATTGGTAGATGCTACCAATAGCATAGACGCTGAGTTTGTGGCTGTAGATGGTAAAATCAATTTAGTTGAACTAACCGAAGCTACAGACTACTCCTTCACTATCACAGCCAAAGATGCTGCTGGCAATGAGTCAGAGAATAATATGGTTGTCAGCTTCACTACCCAAACTTTGGGTATAGACCTCGCATTGAATAAAGAGGTTGAAGCGAGTGGCTATGACAATGTGAATAATCTCTTCCCTGAATTTGCTGTAGATAATGATGAAGGTTCATTATGGAGCGCACGCACTGGTGAGACAGGAGCAGAGCGTATCTATGACGCTTGGATTTATGTTGACCTCGGCGGTTTCTATGATATCAATATGATTTCTATCCGTTGGGAGGGTGCATGTTCAAAAGCATATCATGTGGACTTTTCTGCTGACAAAACCAATTGGCGTGTAGCATACAATGCCGGTTGGGATGCCGTTGCTACTCACTGGGAGACACTCACTGGCACAGAGACTGATAATACTAAGGTTCGCTATGTGCGCGTGTGGAGCACCGAAGCTGTATCACAATGGGGTATAAAGATTATGGCACTGCGTGTTTATGGTGTGCCTTGGGTACCAGAAGGTGACAACGAGAAACCAGTTATGGGTGTCGCTTCACTTGCAAGCAACACATACAATAGTGCTATCATCAATGTAGCTGCTACAGACAACACAGAAATCAAAGGATATCGCGTAGTTGACACTACCAATGGTGTGGATGCTGAGTTTACTGCAAAAAATGGTCAAATCACCATTACCGGCTTAACTCCTTCCACTACATACAACTTCACTATCACTGCTATTGATGCTGCTTCTAATGAGTCAGAGAACAGCGCAAATGTTGCGGTTACCACTGCTTCTTATTCCGCTACTCCTCTCACAGCTGCTCCTGTACCAACATGGCCAGCAAATCAGGTGAAGAGCTTGTACAGCAATACCTATCCATTTGCTCCTGCAGGCCTAAATAGCTACAACGAAGGTTGGTGGAATGCTCCTGCAATGACCGAAGGAAATGTGGATGACAACACCTACTTGTACTATACCCTTGCCAACGATGGTATGATTGGATGGCAATATGCGGAGACATCTGTTGCTTCTATGGAGAATCTGCACATTGACATTTGGGCTTCTGCAAGCGGTACTATCAGTATCCGTCCTATCACTAACGGCGGTCCTGAAATACGCAAAAGCCTGACACTTGTAGCACAACAATGGAACTCATTTAATATCCCATTGTCAGAGTTTGGTGCTCATGATTATACCAAGTTATTCCAATTCGCTATTGAGTTCTGGAATGCAGGTGGTTTGACAGGTGAGTTTATAGGTGTGGATAATGTCTATTTCTATCGTGAAACACCTATCGTAGATGATGTTGTTCCTACTAACTTGACAGTAAATGTAAACAAAGAGAGTTTCTACTCTATTGCTTTGGATGTACAAGCAGAAGACAATATGGCTGCAGTAGCCTTCTCTATTAAGAATGGTGAGACCGAAGTAGCTACCGGTGCTGCAGCAAGTGGCGCAACCACTACTATCACGGTCAATAACTTGACACCTAACACCAATTATACATTTACCGTCATCGCGAAGGACGAAGCCGGTAATGCTGCAGAGCCAGTTTCTGTAACTGCTAAAACTCTCGCAGCTCCTGTTGCAGCTCCAACACCTGACTTTAGCGGCAAGAATGTACTACCTATCTTCACAGACGCGATGGCAGGAGGACCTGCTACAATCCACTCTGGTGGTTGGGGAGAAACAACTATTCCTGAATGGTTAGATCTAACTGAAAATGACAAAGTATTCTATGCACAAAAATTCAATTATGCAGGATGGCATAGTTTTGGCGCAGTAGATGCTACAGACATGGCATACTTGCACATAGATTTCTATTCTATAGGTATGACACAAGTAAGCGCTACTCCTATCAGCCCGGGTCACGAAGGTGTATATAATGTGACTTTAACACCAAATACATGGACAAGCGTTGATATTCCATTAAGCGCATATGCAGCCAATAATATTGAGTGGAATAATATCTTCCAATTCAAGTTTATGAATCCTGTTGATGGTAATGAGTTCTTCGTAGATAATGTCTATTTCTGGCAGCCAAGTGCAACCACTACAGTAGATGGTTGGGCTACCTTTGCTTCTGCAGGTAATGTACAAGTTCCAACAGGTGTGAAAGCATACAAGGCTGCTTATTCTAACAATGGCGGAAACGAAGTGCTCGTACTCACAGAACTGACAGATGGTATTATTCCTGAGGGTCAAGGCGTTTTGATTGAAGGAGCTGCATCCACCACATATGGATTCACAAGTACTGCTACTACTCCTGCTACAGATATGAGTGATAACGACCTTATCGGAACAACTACATTAACCGATGTGTCTGCGCAAAGAGCTACTTATGATATCTTCTGTCTGCGTCGTACAGAGTTGTTCGGAACAACTGCGTTCTGCCTCTACTCTGGACAATATATCCCTGCAGGAAAAGCATACTTAGCATTGCCACAAATTAATGGACAGGCAGGTGCTCCACGCAATATCCGAATGGTATTCAATACCGCTACAGGCATTGAAGATGTACAAGGTACACAAGTACAAAGTACTAAGGTGATAGAGAATGGACAGCTTATCATCATTCGTGATGGCAAACGCTATAACGCACAAGGCGCGCGCGTGCAATAATAATAAAGGATAATAAATTTAAACAAATACAACTATCATGCGTAAAGAATATATCGCTCCAACGGTGGAGCAAATATCACTCACAACTGACAAGAGTTTAATGCAACCTGGAATCATCCGCCATTCAGGCGGAGGTGGATTTGACGATTCAGAGAGCATTGCATAATAACTACAATAATAACGAATAAAAAAAGCAGCAATGCACATAACAAAAAATTTCTTCATAATAATTGTAGCAATACTATGCTTCGCGTTACCCGTTAACGCGAAGCAGTATTGCCACGAGCCTTTAGTGAGCAATAATGGTGCCAGCACCGTTTATCTCACTTGCGAGCTCTTTGGAATGGACAACTACCAGATACATATTGAATCCGACACGGATATCAATGGTTTTGGCGGTTCGTTCATGCATATCAACGGCACAGTAGCTACCGACCTGCGTACTGCGCTCACTATCAGCGAAGATAAGAAGACAGCCACACTGAGCTTCACTTCTACCACTGCGCCTGTATTCTACACTCCGCTTTATATCCTTATGCCCGGGGAAGTGATATTCTCTTGGCCTGCAGATATAGAATGGGGCATGTGCAATAATGATGCTACAGAGTATAGCCTTACCATCGTTCAACCTACTACAGGAGGCACCATAGCAGCCGATAAAGAGAAAGCTCCCTATGGATCTATAATCACCCTGACCGCCACTCCTGCAGAGGGTATGCAGTTAGACCAATGGATAGTAAAAGATAGCCAAAACACACCTGTCAGCGTAAAGAAAAACCAATTCAGCATGCCTGCCAGTGATGTGACTATAACAGCTACCTTTAAGCAGAAAGTGGACATCACACCCGCTATTTTCTCTGGCTCTGAAACCAAAGAAGTGGCAGGCACCACCTGTACCTTCAATTGGTCTATCACACGCACCGTGGACCAACAGCTCACTTTATTCATTCAATGGGATAAGGAGATAGTAGGCGCTGTGCCACAAGTCTGCATTGATAATATCTTCCACACTATGATTATGCAAGACCGCAGCGCACAATTCACTACCACCAATACCTACGAAGATGGCACTAAACCACACATATTCTTCTATATCGCATACGCCGGCGGACTGGCACAGATAGATGTAGATTACACCGTAGGTGCTGAAAATGACAAGCTAAGCGGAATAGAAAACATACAAAGTGACCAACTACCAGGTGCGAAGGTAATGGTCGATGGTACACTTTATATTATTCGCGACGGACACGCATACAACGCGCAAGGACAATTAGTAAAATAAATAGGCCTACCCCAACCCCTCCCCCTAAAAGGAGGGGAGAAGGGTTATACTCGCTAATTCGTTAATTCATTAATTACTAACCAAATCTAATCAGTTATGAAAAAGTTATCTTTACTCGTTGCACTTATGTGCGCAAGCATGATGTCTTTTGGTCAAGACATTTATGATGTTAACTTTGCATTGACATCAGAAGGCTCGTCTGCTACTGCTACCAGCGGTAATGCTGCAGCTGCTATTGACGGCAACAACGGCAGTCGCTGGGAATCTGCTCAGGCAGACCCACAAGTATGGACCTTGGATATGGGGCAAGTGCGTGCTTTCAACACCATTCAAATTCGTTGGGAAGGCGCATATGGCAAGACATTCACTCTGGAAGCAACTAACGACACCACAGCTGGATGGACACTGCTCAAGTCTGTGGAAGGTCAATCGCTTGCAGGTTTTCCCTATGAGCAAACTATCGAGTTTGACAAAACAAGCGCGCGCTTCATCCGTTTCACCGGTATAGAGCGTGGTACAGGCTACGGCTATAGCTTCTGGGAGTTCCGAGTGTTCCTAATGGGCAAGAGCGTGCTCAGCACCATCGAATTCAGCGCAGCTGCGGAAATAGCTAAAGTGGGAGAAGGTGTAGCCCTCACCGTTAAAGCTAAGAACCAAGCAGGTATAGAGATGGCTGCGGACATCGCTTACGAAGTGACTCCTGCAGACGCAGGTAGTGTAGTAGATGGTAAGTTTGTGCCTGCGAAAGTAGGTGAAGCTACTATCATTGCCACATCAGGCGAAGTGAAATCAGCAGCAGTAAACATCTTCGGCTATGCAGGTGACAACCTCGCATTAAGCACCGATATCATCATGGCTAATAAAGTGATTGCACAATCAGAGTTCGCACCTAATGGCACCGACGCTTTCCACGCAGTGGACGGAAACGAGGGGTCTGTATGGCAAGGATCACCTACCAATGGCACCACCAACGACGAAGCGGCGCGTACATACGACGCGTGGTTTGTAGTGGACCTCGGAGCATTCTATAGCATTGACCTGATTACAATCAAGTTTGAGGGCGCATGCGCACAAAACTACCATATAGATTTCTCTGCCGATAATACCAATTGGGAACTCGGATACAACTACGAAGGCAATGCAGGTATCTTCGGACGCACTGATATGCTCCATAAAGACCTTGTAAATAAGAATAAAGTACGCTATGTACGTTTCTGGAGCACCAAAGCAGCTACCGAGTGGGGTATGAAAGTCTTTGAATTCAAAGTATTCGGACAAGAGTGGAAAGACAGCGGTGATACCGAGAAACCGGTAATGGGTGCCGCTTCATTGGAGAGCAAGACAAGCAAAGCAGCCGTTATCAATGTAGCAGCTACCGACAATGGGGAAATCGTTTCCTACCGAGTAGTAGATGCAGCTAATAATATTGATATCAAACTCAATGCTGTTGATGGCAAGATCACTGTGACTGGCTTGGAAGGCGGAAAAACCTATAACTTTGTAATCACCGTTTTTGATGCGAATGGCAATGAATCAGCTAACAACGCTACCGTTAGCGTTACTACCGATGCATACACCACTGAGCCAAATGTAGCAGCTCCTGTACCAACATGGCCGGCAGACCAAGTGAAGAGCTTGTATAGCAATACCTATCCATTTGCTCCTGCAAATTTGAATAGCTATAACGAAGGTTGGTGGGCACCACCTGTAATGGTTGAGAAAGCTATTGAGGGTAACCACTACCTCCACTATACGCTCGCTCAAGCAGGTATGATTGGTGTACAGTTTGCTCATACATCTGTTATCACTATGGAGTATATCCACATCGATGTATGGGCATCCAAAGATGGTTCTATCACATTCCGTCCTATCACTGATGGTGGACCAGAGCCACGCAAGACCCTCGAACTCGTAGGTGGTAAGTGGAACTCATTTGATATCCCTATGACAGACTTCCCTGGACATGACTGGACCAAGTTATTCCAATACACTATTGAGAACTGGGCAGCAGGCGGTTTGACAGGCGAGTATATCGCAGTGGATAATGTATTCTTCTATCGCACTACCGCTATTGAGGATACAGAGAAACCGGCTAATGTGACTGCAACCGCTGTTTCTACTGACTATTTCTCTGCTCTCATCGCTGTTTCTGCTACAGACAACATGGGTGTAGTAAACTATACCATTAAGAATGGCGATAAGACTTTAGCTACAGGCGCTGCGGCTTCTGGTATGACTACTTCTATCACTGTTCCTGGTTTGCTTCCAAATACAGAATATACCCTTGCAGTAATCGCATCTGACGATAAGGGTAATGCAGCAGAACCTGTTTCTGTAACTGCAAAAACTCTCGCAGCTCCTGCACCGGCACCTGCTCCTGATTTGAACAATAAAGAAGTGGTGCCTGTATTCACAGACGCTGTTGAAGGTGGTCCATTCATCAATATTGGTGGTTGGGGACAATCAACAGTAGTTATCAATGGTCAATTGGCAGAGGGCGACAATGTGATGTTCTTCACCAATATGAACTATCTCGGTTGGGAACTCGCTCCTGCAGTAGATGCTACAGACATGGAGTATTTGCATGTGGACTTCTATGCTACCGATATGACTACTGTAAATGTAACTCCTATCAGCCCGGGTCACGAAGGTGTGGCTACTGTAACACTTAACGCAGGCGCATGGACTTCTGCTGATATCCCATTGAGCACTTATGCTGCTAACGGCATCGAGTGGAATAATATCTTCCAATTCAAGTTCTTCGATGCTGCTCCTGCAGGCAAGTCACTCTTTGTGGATAATGTATATTTCTACAAGGCAAAAGCTAATGTAGGCATTGAGAATGTAGAGAGCAATACCGCTGCTATCAAAGTGATGGAGAATGGTGTTGTTTACATCATCCGCGATGGTGTTAAATATACCACTTTCGGTCAGAAAGTACAATAATACTATTGGGTATGTGCCGTTGGTTCGGCACATACTTTCTCAAGACAAACAATTAACTAATAACTATAAATCATGAAAAAAAGATTTCTCTCGATGTTCGTCCTACTATGGACGGTATTCGTAGGATTGCAGGCACAAGCCCTTACGGTGACGGGTGTGGTGATGGCACAAGATGAGCCAGACCCGGTCATTGGAGCGAACGTGATGGTCAAAGGCACCTCTGTAGGTACCATCACCGACTTCGACGGTCACTTCTCCGTGCAAGCTAAAGTGGGAGACATCCTACAAGTATCTTTCATGGGCTATAAGAGCCAAGAAGTGACGGTCAAATCCACATCGCCTATTCGTGTAACTCTCGTGCCGGACAATGTGCAACTACAGGAAGTAGTAGCCATTGGTTATGGTACAATGAAAAAATCCGACTTGACAGGTTCTGTCACCTCAGTCAGTGCAGACCAATTGCTCAAAGCGCCTGTTGCTGGTTTGGACCAAGCGCTTCAAGGTCGTGCTGCGGGTGTGACGGTCACTTCTAACTCTGGTCAACCGGGTCAAGGTGCCACCATCCGTATCCGCGGTATTGGTTCTGCCCTTGGAGGTAACGACCCTCTCTATGTGGTGGACGGAGTGATTACAGGCGATATCAAGTGGCTCTCTCCTACTGATATCCAGTCGATGGAAATTCTTAAGGACGCGTCAGCAACAGCTATCTATGGTAGTCGTGGTGCGAACGGTGTGATTCTTATCACTACTAAGTCTGGCGGCGAAGGTAAGATGAATATCACT
This sequence comes from Paludibacteraceae bacterium, assembly GCA_045589995.1. Classification (GTDB taxonomy): domain Bacteria; phylum Bacteroidota; class Bacteroidia; order Bacteroidales; family Paludibacteraceae; genus Colicola. The sequence continues at coordinate 1,404 of JAZNQB010000264.1, read as the reverse complement.
TTTGATGCTTACTGGGGTATCCAGAATAGATGGAAAAAGATGGATGTGCTTGGCAGTAAAGATTTCGCAGAGACAGAACTGCGTATCGGCGCAATGCGTAATGGTGCAGAAGAGATTGCATACTATCAAAACAATGGTTTCATACCTTGGTTACAGATGTATAAATTAGGTAATGCAGATATCATGAAGATATCTCCATATTATCCTATCAATTTCAACTATGGTGATCAAGAGACCGATTGGCAAGACGAGACTTTCCAACCTAATGCCTTCATGCATAATTACAACCTCTCGTTCGATGGTGGTAGCGATAAAGGACATTATGCACTTTCTGCTTCCTATTTCGGACAAGAGGGAACCATCGTAGGTAGTGATTATGAGCGTTTCACATTGCGCCTTAACTCTGACTATCAGATTCGTAAATGGTTAAAGGTGGGTGAGCACTTCTCTATCGTGACTTCCAATAGCCGTAATGCGATGAATAACTCTTCATCCGCGGGAGCATCTATGATTACAGCAGCCCTCTCTATGGCTCCTTGGGATCCTGTTTACTATCCACAAGGCTCTGTAAACAAAGATGGTAAAGACATCTCAGGTTATTACTCAGCAGGTAGTAACTTTAAGAATGTAACCAACCCATACCAAATGGCGTTCAATAGCGAACCTAATGCAAAAGACGAACGCGCTATTGGTGATATCTTCGTGGAGATCACTCCTGTAGAGGGACTCACTATCAAGTCTTCTCTCTCAGCAGACTATAGTCTTTCTCGTTCACGCAACTTCACCTATCCAAATATCTACACCAGCTACAACGCTTCAGATAAGAACTTCCTAAGCGCAAGCATGGGTCGCGGATTGCAGTTGCTCGAAGAGACCACCATTACCTACGCACGCGAGATAGGTAAACATAACTTCTCTGTGATGGCAGGTCAAACATGGTCAGAATATAACTATTATAGCATAGGTGGTTCTGGTGCGAAGATTCTTAATCCTATTCCAAGTAACTGGTATCTCAATAAGACCACCGAAGATCAAACCTATGCATCGGATGGTGTGAGCCGCGTAAGACGCATCTCATTCCTTGGCCGTGTATTCTATAACTACGATAGCCGTTATATGATTACCGCTAACTTCCGTGCGGACGCATCCAGCCGCTTCACCAAGAACCCATGGGGCTTCTTCCCATCTGTAGCAGTGGCATGGCGTTTGAGCGAAGAACCATTCATCAAGGATCAAGAACTCGATTGGTTGGATAATATCAAGATTCGCGCTTCATTCGGACAGGTAGGTAACGACGGTGTGGATGCCAACACATTCCAATACACGATGACCTCATCTGAGAATGTATTCGTAGGTTATCCTCTCGGTCCTGAGCAAGTCGGAGGCCAAGCGGTCTTAGGAAGA
>JAZNQB010000263.1:0-4246 GCA_045589995.1 Paludibacteraceae bacterium | reverse complement strand
CACAAGACAAGATTATTCGCGGCAATGTTTCAATATTTCTTGAAGGATAAGGAAGTTGACCGCGAGCAAACGCTAGACTTCACCAGAAAAGATTCAACAGATAAGTTATTACTTATATCTCGTTTGTCGCATATAGTTGGTCTGCAGGGTGAGGAATATTACGAACGACACATATTGAATGGAAAGGGTAGATATGTAGCAAATCGAAAACTATCAAATCTTCTGAGCAGATACAGGGACGAGCCATTACCACCGACTCTTGGGTGGATATACAGCGGAGGATTGTAATATACATTCTTAGTGATAATGCGTACTGAAAAGGTCTAACTTCTCAGTACGCTTTTTTTATGTGTACTGTTAAGACTGTGCTTTGTAGTACACATATAACTATTTAAATATCAGAGCATTAACTATTGTGATTCTCCGAAATAGTTGTACCTTTGCAATGTCAAATTTGACAAGCGTTCTTTGACATGCTGACACGAAGTTTTTTGCATCCCCAGCTGGGGGGGCAAAATATACCTATTATATAATGTTCAAGCGGTTATTTAATAGGTAATATCGATAGTTCTTCCCACAGAAAAGCACCATCAAGGTGCAAGGAAGTTCCCACCGAAGTACAGTAAGTGAGAACCAATAACTATCAACAAGTACGCTTGAACCCATCAATAGACAACAAGGGCGCCCGTTGGAGATTGAGAATAACTGTGAAACTAACAAATTTACAATTAAATGATTATGAAAAATATCATCAAGAACAAAGAGGAAAATATTTGTTCTATTTGTGGTAAGAAATACGGGGGATATGGCAATAATGCCCAACCTGTAAGCAGCGGACGATGCTGTGACATTTGCAATATGCTTGTGGTAATACCAACAAGAGCAAGGCATCAGTCACAGTACATGTTCATAAAGAGAAAATAAAAATTAGTAAAATAAAAATTAGAACCTAATGCTGTAGAGGTTAAGCGTAAATTCCGATGAATACAAATTCTATTTCTAATTCAAATGAAATTATTAACAATTCAAATTTTAACAATATGATAAACGAAGAAGCACTGGTGGCGACCCCAAACGCAGTTGAGAGCAATAGCGCTGTAGCAACAGCAGGTGTGGAACACACGAACGAGCAATCCTGTTGTCCTAAGGGTAAGACAACAGTCGTAGCGTTGATTGATGGTGTGGAGAAAGAAATCACCCTCGCACGAACTATGTACAGCATGGATGTGCTTAAGAAAGGACAGGAGAAACTATTGGAGGGCATTGACAAGAGCAAGTTGCTGGACGAGATTTTCCACTTCGCAACCCCCGAGATTTTCAGACATGCAGGGGTTGAACTTTACAATTTAAACGGAGATTTAATCTCTGATGATGCCCAGGATGTTCTTGTCCCTGTTGAAACATCAAACACATATTGGAGATTCACCTTTGACGATGTGTTGAAACATGTACAGATTCATAGCTTTGCAAGCGTTGAGGAGTACGCACAAGTGATAGGTGCAACAGAGTTGCTAAGCCGTTCTCGTAATACCGTTGAGAAGATTGGAGTTGCAGCATTGGCAACAGGAGATGAGACATACAAGGCTGTTTATGAGTTGTGCCGTAAGACAGGCATGCCTGGTAGCACAGCGATGGCATACTTTGGTGTACAACTTAAGGGCAATACAACGTTGGAGATGTCAATGGGACTAAAAACAAAAGATGTCCCTGTAGCAAGCAGAAGCTTTAATGAAGCATTTGCCCTTTATCAGCAGATATGCTTTACATTTACTCCTGCTGAGGCTAAAAAACGTTATCCTATTCGTGCCATCAACTCTGTGATGCACGCAGGAGGCTATGTATAATCCGCAAAACGAAGCGTTTCGCCTTTTTTGAACGAACCGCTCATTTTTTCAGAACGAAACGTACCTCAGAGGGGTATCCCCCATTTCAAAAAAATTTCGACTGGCTCACGCCAGTATTATATTAAAACGGCGCTGGAACTTCATTCCAACGCCGTTCGTTTTTCGCTTTGTCGCTTCGCTCCGCTTTACGAGATTTCGACGATCGCTTTGTACGCTGCCACGCTTCGCGCCACCACGATTTTGCCGCGGAAGGCGAGACGCGACCCGATGACCGTGTACGTATTCGATGAGTCGTTATGCGCGTACGCATACGACACACCGCCATACGAGTACGCGCTGTTGTTCGACCGGTAAACCACACGGCCATTTGTGGCATTCTGGTAGGTACTATCGTGGTAGTAAGTACTGGTAGAACCGCCTGACAATGCTACCATTGTGTCCATATATCTGCCATGTATCACGCACTTCGGGTAGAAGTGAGCACCACTGTACTTTGCCCCTTGCACTTCTCGTTTGGTGCCATCAGGCAAACCGATATCCCACTTGTAATCTACCGCATTCGTACAGAATCCGACATTATCCATCCATTCAGCCTTGTTGCCATGCCAGTTCTCATATCCAAGCACAACCGGGGAATTGATAGCCGTTCTTGTTTCGTCACCTTCATTCTTCAGCACATAGGCATTACCACTTGGATAGTAAGAGCCATCGCTTGAAAGCGTTTGTTTATACCAACTGCCGTCAGCATTGGCTGTTGTGTCCTGCATTCCGGTTGCGTTGGAAGCTCCTGTTGTGCGCCCGTTTGTATGCGTTCCCGGTCCACAGATACCTTGCGAGTCGCGACCGCCATACTTGGCAAAGAACAGGTTGCCAATATCCTTGTGCATCTCCCAATCCACCAACTGGAAGCCTGTTCCTCGGTTACGGGCATAGACACGAAAATCGGCTTGGCTGACTGATGCGGTTGAACCGACTCCACTGATTGAGTACAGGAAGTCGTCCTTCAAATATGCCTCATAGACACCTACCAAGCACTCTTCATGTTCTACCCAGTCGGGTTCTATCGCTTCGATCTTGTCGGACTTTGTAAGCAGTACATAGTCAAACGGGGCGGCGGTTACAATGGTGAACACGAGAGAAACTGCGTCTTCTGGAATGTCTGTAAAACAATACATACCATCCAATATACCGCTGTCGGAGGTCGCCTTCATACGCTTGACGACATTACCGTCTGCGTCCACGAAGATTGCTCCGTATAAAGCTGACGAAAGGCTCGGATAACGGACTTGCTTGTAGCCCTGAACATTTACGGTTACAACGGAGTCTGAGGACATCGTTGTCTCTGCATCTGTTCGTGTCGTGTAATCAACACTTGAACGGACTGCATACCCTTTCTTTACGGTCATATCCTCAAGCAGCACCTTCACACTGTCAGCCATTGTCGGACACGCCTCGTTGCTACTGAAGAATGCGTATTTCTTTTTATTCAGGTGGTCATTCACACCCTTGTACCAATAATGGGGTTCGAACATAAATACGTTGCCATCGCCACCTGTGAGGTCGGCGGCGGTTGCTGACAAGAAGTTCTCCGCATCCGCATAGTAGTTGGAGTTCTTGTCATGCAATTGGCAAATGGTTACTTCACCTGCGCCGGTCTTCTTTGCTACACATCTATGGCGTTGGTTCAATATACGGTTGATATGTCCACTTGCCTCGTAGGTGTTGCCATAGGCATATCCTGTAAGATTGTCGAGGTTGGTAATATTCTCTCCGTCTGAAACCGAATCATCAAACGATATGGTCGTGTATTCAGGCAGAATGATATTCAGTTCCGGGTAGTGTGCTCTCCAAGTTTCCAACTCCTCATCAGATGGGTAGCGTGTCAAGGTATAGCTGCCTACAAGCGAACAGGTATCAACGGCATTGCCCTCCGCATCGACACCCTTCTTGTTAAGATAGGTATTGAGCAAGGTTCCGTCTCCCTCAAGCGACAACCCTTCGACTCTGATTCGAACGACATTCGTACAACGTCCTAACAATGTCTGCCAGTTCAATCCGGGACAGCCGGCAAAGATGAAGGTCTCTATATTGCTGTAGCCTACAACAGTCAATCCTCCCATTTGCAAGTTGGGAAGATACTCTAACCTCAATGTGGTAAGAGAGGACGGGAGGATTGCTGCCTCAAGTGGCGCACCTTTGGCAAACTGTATGCTCTTTACGGTCGTACCACGCGCCGAGAACATCTGGAGGCGTGTTTGGTTGCTAAAGTCAAGTTCTGTGGACGCTTGGCTACCGGTTCTCACCTTGCTTTGTCCATTCAAATTCACTTGAGTCAACTGACGGCAGTTGTCAAGGTTCATGTAGAAGTCGCCACCAGAACCGGAAGTACTCATATCAAGTAT
>JAZNQB010000262.1:0-14643 GCA_045589995.1 Paludibacteraceae bacterium | reverse complement strand
AGTGATTGTCTTATGCTCGTAAGGAGTGTAAATCGTAATGGTAGCGCTAATCTGCTCCAGCTTATTTGCACTATAGGTCAAAGTAATTTTCTGTTTGCCACTACCATTACTATCAAACTGCATGGTGGTACTACCTGTTTCACCGAAAGTTATTTGCTGATGACTGCTGTGCAGTTTTATTTCATCTGCACAAGTGCTATAGTCGATATAGAAAACTTCCGTTGTCGCATTACCACCGATAGTATTTGTCGGCATAGTAAGGCTCGTAATGGCATTACCATCCTTATCTTCTATATCAAATATTTGCTTACGGGTAACACTAACATTTTTAACATAATTCAATACCGAACCTGAACAGAAAAAATGTATTCCCATAGCATTAGGACTTAGAGACACGCTCTTTTGTTCATATGAAGTTCCGTAGTCTGAAATTTTACCATTTGGTACTTCTGTCCAATTACTTTCGATATATTCATAAATTTTAACATAATTATCAATAGGTACTGCGTCATGTCGCACCTCAAAAGTTACGACACCTGCGACATTATTCTCATTCCATTTATATTCGTGAATAATATTACCCCACATAGCTTTTTTTTCATCAAAAACAGGCCCTAATAAATAACATGTAGTGGTTGCTGTTCCTACACTCACAGTTAGGATTTTTGGGTCTGCGGCCTTATATTTATAATCTTCTTCTTGCCATACTTTCCAAGTAGCAGTACCTTTATTATGGAATGATTTAACACTATCGGATACATATTGCGCAATTGTATCTCCGTCGGTCTGTGCAATTTGAATAGGTGTGGTTGAGTTTGTATTATTTGCAGTAAAGACCGTTTCTATTGTTTGGTCAAAAGTCATGGTCTTGCTCCATGTATCTCCCGTGCAACGAAGTCCATTTGCATGCTTACTTACCGTAAATGTGTAAACCACAGAAGATTTTCCTATATAGTCATCTGTCTCGCCTTGTGTAAATTGCAGAGTTGCAACACCTGCATTGTGGGCTATAATACGATTATTAAAAGCATCGTAAGAGATAACTTGATTGCCCTTTGCTATAGACGAGATATTTTTTACTTCAATCGAATATGTAAATTTATCATCATTGCTTACATTAGTAAATGTAAAAGCATTATTGATGCTTCCATCTACTAATAAATTATCCGCTACACTTTGTTGGAAATTTGCGTTGAATTCCGGATCAGCTTTACCAATTCCTATGCCTTTAACGGTAAATGTTTTACTACCTGCTGCTCCAGTAATTGCTATTGTGCCAGTACGCTCCCCTTTGTACTTCGGGGTAAATGTTACCGTTATAGTTGCAGAACCTACGCAGTCAGTCGTTTTAGAGAGTGTTGCATTAAATTCTTCCGAGTTAGTATTACTTATTTTAACAGTTTCATCATTCGTAAAAGCGAATGTTCTTATCTTTGCTGCACTGGTAGTCTCACACATCTGCTCGCCAAAATCCATTGTTTCTGTAGAGCCAGACAATGTTTTGGCCATTACTACTACAATATTCGAAATAGTAAAATATCTGCCATTTGATGTAAAGTCAGTATCACTTGTTCTCACAATCTGGAATTTCGATGCTTTTCCGGTTGCAGAAGTAGGGGATATAACTTGTGACACTAGTGTAGTGTTTGAATTTTTAACACTCCAAGTTATATTATTTCCATCTGCATTTTTAGCATCTTGCCACGAGGAACCATTATAGTATTGTAGTTTAAAATCTCCGTTGTTTACACCTCCATCCTTCTTCATAGAAAAGGATATTTTAGCAATACCATGCGTATTATCCAAAGTACACAATTCTGTATCAGGGAAATTATACAATTTTTGCCCTATCCACGATTTACCTGTTTGAACTACATTTACTCTACTGGGGGTATTAGAGAGACTGTATGTACACTCTGCAGATGCGAAGCTTGCCCATGCTCCTAAAACCAGTAGCATTACAAGAGTTAAGAAGTACTTCATCGGTGCAATCCCCGATTGTTTAGCAGAAGTCTCCATTGCTTTTGCGTATAAATTAGTCATTTTTTTCATATTCTTGTACCTTATTTTTCGATTATTGTAATATTAATTTCGCAAAATGTACGATTATTAAGATTTTGTTATCAATTCGTTCCATTTGTGACACGAAAAAGTGTGCAAAATTAATATTATTCTTTGAATTATGCAAATTTTTATTCCCTCGCGCACACGAATAATAATAGGGTATAAGTGTTTCTTAAAATATGACACTTTTTTTATGTTATACAACATATCTTGTATTAGAGTAATCAAATACACAAAAACAGGACCAATAAGATAACACAGCAGCGACTCAAATAGCCGCTGCTGTGGATTTGATATGTATGAATTCTTAAATACTTTTATTGCACACGCTCACCGTATAGAGTGTATTCGTTCTCTCCACGGCGGATATAAACCACTCCGTCGCGTAGCACTTTTAGTGCTGTTGGGTTCTGTCCTACACTCTCGAAGCCCTCTGTGTTTCTTGGCTCTACAGTCACATACAGGGTTGTTCGGGAATCACATCCGTCTTCTGTCTGACCATATTGGATGAACACTAATCCAACAGTATCTGCTTCTTGTGCTTCATAGGAGCCCGTTAAGGTCTGCTCTCCTAAAGTCCATTCTCCTGCTCCGAGTTCAATCACTTCCCCAACAGTTATCGTGTCGTTTAGTTCGATAGTTTCCGGCATATAGACAATAGACAGCACAACTATCAGAGTGTCTTGTATATTGCCTTCCACCCAAATAGAGTCTATGCCTTCTTCTTTGTACCATTTGCCACGATACTCCACCGAATCACCCTTACAGAACTCTAACTCGCGCTCATTCTCATAAGGGTCCATCAGTTCAATGGTTACTGAGCGTTTGGTTATAGCCTCGCAGCCTTCTGCTGTTTGGTCATATCTAATAAACCACAAGTCAGCAGTATCTGCCTTGGTGGTAGTATATTCTTTCACCGGCATAGTGTCACGCAGCAACCACCCTTCTTCGGCAAAAGTAATGGTATTACCAACGATAACTGTCTGTTTATCTTCGGTATAGGTCGGCTTATTCACCACAATAGTTACTTTATATATTGTGTCTGCTACGGCTCCTGTAGCTATTATCTCGTCTTTTCCTGCCTCTTTATACCACTTACCTCTGTATTCAACAGAGTCTCCCTCGCAGAAACTAAAACTCACTGGCATTTCTATCACCGCTTGTTTGCTTACCGTGAGGTTTAATGTCACTATCGAGTCACAGCCTGCAGCGTTGGTGGTAGTGTATTTCAGTTCATGGTTACCTACCGCCAAGACAGACAAGTCATATACATTCCATGTCTCTTTGGTGCCGTAAACGATGGTTTTGCTATGCTGCGAAGCAGTAGGCTGATTGATAGTGATATTCACGCGCACGATAGAGTCTCCACCTAAGTAGTTTTCCGCTACGCGTACTTCTTCCGTTGTTGATTTTGTATAGTCAACGCCATTAAAAGTGATTGTTTCTCCTTGGCAGGCAGTAGCTTCGAACTTGCCGTATGTCACTGGCGGTACAATCGTTATTGTGCGTTTTACAGGAGTAGCTGGATTATACTTATAGTTTCCTTCTTGTTTGGCTGTTACTGTCACTTTACCTCCACGGAGTGTGCGGAAAGCGCCTTTCTCGAATACCAGCACTTTAGTGTCAGAGATCTCATAGCTTACCGGCAGACCGCTTGTTGCTGTAGCCAGAGGTATTGTCTGTCCATGGTTCACACTTTGTGCGGGGTTCCAGTTAATCGTTTGGTCATGCTTCTCCACTTTACCCGTAACGGTCACCTCTGCTTGTTTGCCGCGACCTGCAACAGTAATAGTAGAATTGTATGTTCCTGCCTCGTTAGTCGCCATTGCAACAGAAAGCGTCTGTGATGCTTGATAAGCATACAAATCTCCGAAGGAAGCAGGCGTAACCGTAAAATGCGCATCCGCGCTTGTTGCGGTAGCCGTCAAACCGGTGTAATTTATCACAAAATCCTGCGGTGCTACTACCTCATCCACTTTCAGAGTTCCGAAATCGAGGGTTGCTGGTGTAGCTGCACTCATCTCGATAATCTCCGTCACCTTGATATTCTTAAAATAACCAGCGAAGTTACCACTAAAACATAAACGGATATACCGAGTGGTTGGACTGAGGCTTACTATCTGCTCAGCTGACAAATCCTTCGAATTATTGTCAACCGTCCATAGTTGCTTCCAATTGCTACCATCCGCGCTCTCATGCACATACCAATCAGGGGCGCTCCAGTCAGCAGAGCCTTTTGTAGATGTGCTATTGTTAGTTGCATGTTTGAACATCAGTTTATTCGGCACACCTGCAGCTAATGCGATTACAACCGCTTTGTCATCCCAGTTCCAAGCGTCATCGGAAAAAGCGCCAGTATTGGTACCACCACAACGGATACCGCCGTCCCACTCAATTTTGCCCTCTTTCTTGATAATCGTAGAAGGATTATTAAAATCTGCTTGCGTTAACTCTACATTGTAACTCAACTGCGCTGTGGCACAGAGTGCAATTAGCAATGTACAAATAGAAGTAAAAATCTTTTTCATACCTAAATTATTTCTAAGTTTTATAATATTCAAAATAGTACATTTCTTAAGGTTCTTCACAAGGAATTACATTTTAGAACCACGAAATAGCGTGCAAAATTAATATTATTCTTTGAATTATGCAAATTTTTATTTTCTCGCGCGCACAAATAATAATAGGAAATAATCGTTTCTTAAAAATTGACCTAAAATCCCTTTCTCTTTTTCCCATAGATATAACAAAAGAACTGCTGTCGGGCAGTTCTTCTGCTATTTATCTCTTATCAAACGGGCTATTGGGGATAGTCTTCGTTTTATTGGGTGATTATTCCTGCTTCCAGCCACGCCTGCACGGTTGTCTTGACATCCGCTTGTGCTTGCTCTGCAGTTACCTCGTATTCTGCCTGCAGCGCCTCAGCCAACGAAGCGACAGTAAACTCCCCTTTCTCTGCTTCTTGCCACAAGAAAGCAGCTGTCTCGTTGAGCGTGATCATCTTATTGAAATTGATGAGTTCGAGCGACTCACCAACTAAGATATACTCGTTTCCTAACTTGCGTAATTTAAAACCAACTATTGTTTGCATAATCTATTTATTTTGAGACATTTATTTCCTTTTTATAACACCATTTAAGCCATGTATGGCGATAGATTTTCAAGAGCCATTTGCGGCATGGGAACATTTTCTGCCACAAGAATGCCGAACTGCATATTTTTCGTTTTCCGGAAGGATACTCAATGCGCTTGACAACACCTATTATATCCTCTTTTGTGCATTGCTCTTCTCCTTGCAGATTACCATCTCCTTGCAAAATATACATCTGTTCTCCACCGTTCTTTACCACTCTCAGCACACGATGTAAGACATAAGTCTTACGGTCTGCTGCTTGCACTTGCGCTAAGAGAATATCTCCTCGTCTCGGTTCTCTCGCTAAGTGGGCAAGAACTACGCTATCTTTTTCTCCTTCGATGAATGGGCGCATACTTATTCCGGAGGGTGTAAAACGCACTTCTTTCTTATCAGCAAGCAGCCGTGCCAATTCGGGTATCAATATGTCATTTGCAACTACCATGAGACATTAGGGTTGTACATAGCGGAAGCAATTACATTTTTCCGTTGTATATTCCATTGTATGGATATAAAAATTACTGCTACTTGTACGCTGTATCTTCAACGCATAATCTCCTGTTTCCGGCAGGTCTATTCTCACCATTCCGCTGATGTACTCAGCCGTCGCTGGTTGCCAATTGCTACCGTCTGCAGAGATAGAGACCCCTATGTGTGATTTGTCATAGTTAGCTGACGGGTAGTAAAAGATATTCACTCGTTTGAGTTTCTCTATTACAGTAGTAGTCACAGTAGCATTGCTCTTTTCCATAAAAATGGCTATTTGATCGAATGTTTGATTAGAATACGAGAACTTCGCATTAGAACAAGTATACGTAAGCATGTCGGTTGTAGCTACCGTATTGGATTCAGCATACTGAATTTGCTGACCCATATCGTGAAAGATATGTTTTGTTTGTATTTCTTCTGCCTGCACCATGAGCGTCAGGCATAGGAAAGAGACTACAGCACAACAAAAATTTCTTGTCATGGAATTGCCGTATATATTACTTAAAAAGCGCATAATAGGTAATGCTCTTCGTTGCCTTACCATTAGGTGTAGTAAACAAGTCCGCTGGTAAGACGAATGGGTCTGCCCAGTTGGCTTCAGCAGTCCAGCCCACAAAGGTTGTTCCTTCGCATGGCGTAACTACCGCTGCAGGCAGTACTAAATCTTGTGAGCCGTCGGATGCATATTCTTTCGTCTCTATCACCTCTCCATCCACTATCCAAGTGACGATAATCGGTTCGCTGATATAAGTGGCTGTGATAATGCCGTTGGTTTCCTTGATATTAAGCAATGGTTGATCCTCTAAGCCCGTCCAAGAAGTGACTTTACTGCTTCCACCAAACACATTTCCTTTGCCATTTTTATTGCCTACATACTTACCCGACGAGCAAATGATGGTAAATAATGGTGAATCCGTTGTGGAGGTATTATTGGGTACATTATCTGCCCAGGCTGTCTTATTATAATTAACTTGCCAAATAACCATTCCGTGTGCTGGCAAAAACTTATCCCATCCTTTTTGCTGACGGTTCTCCAGATAGTAGCACCATCCTCCTGTGGTGGCTGTCATATCTGCTCCAAGTGAATTGAGGTAATAGGCATTATAGTTGGTTTCACCATTCGCAACGAGTGTGATATTTTGTGGTGTTTTCTGCAGATTAACGGGATTGACCCATCCGAAGAAGTATTTCGCCCATACATTATAGTTAGGCGGACAGTGTCCATCTCCGTTGTATGAGCCTCCATCCATGATATCCCATTCATTGGGCGTTAAGAAATCTTCATAATTAGTACTATAATCGGTATCGTAGAGGTCTGGCAGGCCCATCACATGGCTAAACTCATGGCAGAGCGTACCTATACCTCCAAGTGTGCCCGCTCCCTCTAATTCAGCGGACATAGCATAGGTATTTAGTGTTTTGCCATCCATTTTCCACTCGGATTTAGGATAGGTGCAATTCTTATAGTAATAAGCTGAATTGATATCCCAGTTATGTGGCCAAATGGTGCTTTCTTCCCCTCCATCTGCTTCTCCTTTGCCTGCATAGATAATATAGACAAAGTCTATCTTCCCATCCTGATCGGTATCGTAATCTGCAAAATTCAATTGCGGGTATTGGTCGTTAGCTAATTTGCACGCTTCCACCACCGCGTCGGCTGCATATTTATCATTTCCAGCCGCGTCATTATTGCCATAATAGGCATATTTCTTAGGGAGTGTGACAGGTCCATACACATCAAACTGAGGACGATAGGTACCATTTGACTGATCTGCAAAATACTGTGCAGCAGATGGATAATTGATGTTTTTGTATTTATTGACAGTACAATTGGTAGAGTTGCATAACTCATCAAAGACTGCTAATGTGTTGGCATCATTCATTTGGGCGTCTGCAAAATTAGCGAGAATAACCACTCCTTTGGGCGCAAGGTTGGGGGTAGTACCAAAAGCAGCGGGTTGCCTTCTTTGCTTTGCAGCGGCTCTGCGTGCTTGCGCTTGCTGGGGCTGAGGTGCGAGGCCTACTGCTTCGTAAAATCCATTGGTATTGAGGCGCACTTCGTTGCCTTCGCGATTGATTGTATAATGATAAAACTCATCGCCTATCGTTTGTATTTCAATAGTAGTGCCGTCTGGTTGTGTATAGGTTTGCCATCCTCTTTTAGCAGGCACAGCATAGGATGCCACAGTGATGGTGAGAATAAATATAGAAGCGATTATCTTTTTCATGTCCGTCGTTTATTGAATTTGTTGTCCTGTAGTGTTATAGGTCTTGCCATTATAGATAATGAGCAGTTGTCCATTGCGTATCACCTTATTGGCTGAACTATGTATTTCTATTTGCTCTGTAGCTGACATATCCCCTTCGTACACAGGTATAAGTTCTACATCAGTAGCAGGCATAATAAAAGCCGCTCCTGGCATATAGTTCACACCATTATATTTCCAATACAAGAAAGTTTTTTCTGTGTTGGTCGGTTTACCCAATGATAGTTTGATGGTTGTTCCCTCTTCATATCTTGGGTTGTCACAAGTTGTTTTAGCATACGGAAATCCCTTGTATGTCAACTCGTATGTCGGCTGTGCCATTGCAGCATTTGCAGCCCAGATAATAGTTGCAATAAGTAGTATCTTTTTCATATAAACACAATTTGGGCACAAAGATACAACAAAAACTGCACATACACAAGAATTTTGGCAATTTATTGCAAAATTAATCAAATAAGCCTAATATACTCGCATAGAATAGGATTACATTACAACTCGGATTTTTGGACTTACCAAACCTCGTTAAAACCTCGTACAAACCTCGTAAATCGCTGATGCAATTTCTATGCGTTTTTAATCTGTTTCTACCCTTCTATCGGGTCATTAGCAGGTAATACCATAGGATAACCATAACATACCCATAGGATACCCATAGGATAACACCTGAAAAAGTACATTTTCTCTATTACACTATATATACTATAGTATATATACTTTTTAGCAAAAAAAGTATAGATTTAGAAGTAAAGAAAGACAGAGAAAATATCAATATACACCTTACAATATGCATTATGCTAAAAAAACGCGCGTGCGCTTGCGTATGTCAAAAAAAAGTAGTAAATTTGCAGCCGCATTAAATAGCGCGCACTGCGCGCACAAGAAAAAAAAGGACAAATAGGACAAATCACATGCGTATTTTGCAACACATAGGGGAATACATGCTCTTGATGGGTAAGGTGCTCCGCAAGCCCGATAGGTGGCGTATGTTTTGGCGGCAGTATAGTCGCGAATTGGAGAAGCAAGGATTACAATCGTTGCCTATCGTGCTCATCATCTCCGTTTTTATTGGTGCTATTTTGACTATTCAAGCCAAGACGAATACAGAAAATCCTTTTTTGCCGACTTATATCGTAGGTTTGTTGACTCGTGACACACTTCTATTGGAGTTCTCCAGTACCATTTTATGCCTTATATTGGCAGGCAAAGTGGGTAGTAATATTGCGTCAGAGATAGGCACTATGCGTATCACGGAGCAGATAGATGCCATGGAGATTATGGGTGTGAATAGTGCGAACTATCTCATTCTGCCTAAGATATTAGCTTTTATGACGATGGTTCCATTCCTCTTTATTATCTCTACTGCAGCGGGTTTGATAGGAGGATGGGCAGTGGGTGCATTCACAGATATCATCACTATCCATGATTACCTGATAGGTGTGCAGTATGCTTTCAATCCATATTTTGTATGGTATGCCATTATTAAAGCGCTTGTTTTTGCGTTTGTGATAACGAGCATGAGTAGTTATTATGGGTATTTTGTAAAAGGCGGTGCATTGGAAGTAGGTCGCGCCAGTACGAACGCTGTAGTGAACAGCAATATAATGATTTTATTTTTGGATCTTATTTTATCTAAATTGCTGTTATGATAGAAATCACAAACATAGTAAAGCGTTTTGACAGTAATACGGTATTAGACCATGTGAATGCCACCTTACGCGACGGTGAGGTGAATATGATCATTGGTCAGTCTGGTAGTGGAAAAACTGTATTACTAAAAAGCCTCATCGGTTTACACTCAGTGGACGAAGGTCAAATCCTCTATGACGGTAGAGACATCGCGCAGATGGGGGAAAAAGAGATTCGCGCACTCCACCGTGAAGTAGGCGTATTATTTCAAGGCGCAGCCCTTTTCGACTCAATGAGCGTCATGGAGAATGTACTCTTTCCTTTGGAGATGTTCAGTTACCTAAGCCAAGAAGAGATGCGTGCACGCGCTGAGTTTTGCCTGCGACGCGTAGAGATGCCTGAGCATGTATGGCATTCCATGCCAAGTGAGATAAGTGGAGGACAGCAAAAGCGTGTAGCCATTGCGCGCGCCATCGTCTTAGAACCGAAATACCTCTTCTGTGACGAGCCCAACTCAGGATTAGATCCAAAGACGAGTCTTGTTATTGACGCGCTGATACAAGATATCACCCGCGAGTACAATATTTGCACCGTGGTGAATAGCCACGACATGAACTCCATTATGGAGATTGGCGATAATATCTTATTTCTCAAGAATGGCAAAAAAGAGTGGCAAGGAAGCAAAGATGAGATTATACACAGCGACAATGAAGCACTCAACGACTTTGTTTTCGCAAGCGAGTTATTCAAGAAAATAAAGGAACAAGGAACAAGGAACAAGGAATAAAGAATAAGGATTTAGTATATGAAGAAGTTTTTTTTATTGGTAGCCGCAGCGGCTACGATAGTTACGATAGCGAGTGCGCAGACGCCTCGCGCAGCCAAAGTGCCAGCATACCCCGGTATAATCGAGCGCGTGCAACCGAATGGAGACACCCTCCGCACTTATCTTCGCGGCGATGAACGCATACATTGGTTGATGACCGAAGATGGATGGCAAATCAAAGAGAATAAATGCGGATGGCTCGTTTATGTAAAGCAAAACTGTAAGGGCACTATTCGCCCCACATGCCGCAAAGCACACAATGCTGAAGAGCGTAGTGAATGCGAGAAGCGCTGGTTGGACAAACATGGTATTCAAAAAAAAAGATAAACTCCCTCTAATAAGACACACGCATGAGAATCATCAGTTATAACCTCAACGGCATTCGCTCTGCCATCAGCAAAGGTCTATTGGATTGGTTGGGCACAGAGTTGCCCGATGTATTCTGTATTCAGGAAAGCAAAGCGCAACCCGAGCAGATAGATGTGATGGCTATGCAGGAATTGGGTTACCGCAGTTACATCCACTCAGCGGAGAAGAAAGGCTACTCCGGCGTTTGTATCTTCACTCGCATAGAACCAGACAAGGTGGTTATCGGTATGGACAACCATAAATACGATTGCCAAGGACGAGTTATCCGCGCAGACTTCGGAGACTTAACCGTTGTATGCGTGTATATTCCTTCGGGCGAGGCAGAAGGGCCTAAATATGAATACAAAATGGAGTTCTTGGAGGATTTCCTGAGATGGAAGAACGAGTTAGTCAAAGAACGCCCAAACCTCATCATTTGCGGGGATTACAATATTGCACACCACCCGATTGACATCAATCATCCAGAGCGTCAAAAAGGCGTATCGGGTTTCTTGCCAGAGGAGCGCGAATGGTTGGATCGATGGGAGGCAAGTGGAATGATTGACACTTTCCGCGTATTTGACCAAAGTGGTGAGAAATATAGTTGGTGGAGTTTCCGTGCTGGCTCTCGCGCACGCAATGTGGGTTGGCGTATAGACTACCATTGGGTTACTGAGAGTTTACGCCCTCGATTGATAAACGCCAAAATAATGCCGGAAGTGGTTCACAGCGACCATTGTCCAGTGGAAGTTATTATAAATGACTAATATTTTGTATATCGCACTTGATTAAATCGTAAATGATTTTATGGATACTTTACGCACAGAACATTTGATAAAGAAATACGGTAAGCGAACGGTAGTGAACGATGTTTCTATTGAGTTGGAGCGAGGAGAGATAGTGGGTTTGCTTGGGCCTAATGGTGCAGGCAAAACAACCACATTCTACATGACAACGGGTTTAGTTGCCGCCAATAACGGAAAGATATTCCTCAATGACCAAGATATTACTTCGTTTCCTATGTACAAGCGCGCGAAATTAGGTATTGGTTATCTGCCACAAGAGGCGAGTGTCTTCCGCAAGATGACTGTGGAAGATAATATCCGCTCGGTATTGGAATTGACCGATTTTAGTAAGGAATATCAAGAGCAGAAATTAGAGCAACTAATCAAGGAATTTAACCTTGCCCATGTACGCCACAACCTTGGCGACCGACTGAGCGGTGGTGAGCGCCGCCGTACAGAGATAGCACGTTGCTTGGCTATTGAGCCTAAGTTTGTAATGCTCGACGAGCCATTCGCGGGTGTGGATCCTATTGCCGTACAAGAGATCCAGGATGTTGTGTGGCGACTCAAAGACAAGAATATCGGTATTCTCATCACCGACCACAATGTGGACGAGACGCTGATGATTACCGATCGTGCCTACTTACTCTTTGAAGGAAAGATACTATTCCATGGCACACCAGAAGAATTGGCTGCAAATCCAGTTGTAAGACAGAACTATTTAGGCCGTGATTTTGAATTAAAACGCAAGACAAGAGTTGAAGAATAAAAGTTACATATTGTTTATCCTATTGGTCTATTTTACTACCTCGTGCGAGACTATTCCTCCCACATGCCTCAAGGTGGCTGAACGATGTGCTGATTTGCCCCATGGGCTAACAGCCTCAGCGCACTTCATGGTATATGGAGAGGCATATATCTTTGGCGGGCGCACGGAGAATAGTGATTTTAGTAATTGTATGTACAAATATGATTGCACGCAGGACCAATGGAATACAGTAGAAACGAACATTCCTCTCAAGCCATGTGTTCGACCTCGGGCTATAAGCGTGGGAGATAAAGTCTATATTGGATTAGGTGCATATGGTAAGGTATTAATTGACAGCACATACCTACAAGACTGGTGGGAATGGGCGCCGCAATCCAATGAATGGAAGCAATTGACTGATTACCCTTCTAATCGAACAGTTGGTCCTGTTGTTTTTAGCGATAATCGCTATATTTACATGGCATATGGCGGTATGCAGAATTTTGAGCGTTGGATATTCCGTTATGATATTTCGCAAGATGAATGGTTAAAATTATCGGATGGTATTGATCGCATGGCCACTTATCCACCGCGTGCTCATAGTGCAGCTGGCACTAATTGCGGCAATCGTTTCTTCCTTGGCGCGGGTTTCTTTAGAGGCAGTCATGATTTCTGGGTAGAGATGGAATTTGTGAATGATAGCATTATTTGGCACCGCAGACCTTCATTACCTTCAAAAAGGCATAATGCCGTGGCTATTAGCGACGGAAGATATATTTATGTAGCAGGAGGAAGTTACCATGGAGGAACTGTTACAACAGGCAAAGTATATGATGATATTCTTCGCTACGACCCCATAAACGACCAATGGGAGTTTTGGGCTAAGTTACCCGATGGCGGACGCGAGAATATGGTAGGATGGATATTTAATGACACATTATATATAGGTTTAGGCAGTGACAAATATAATCGCCCTTGTAAACAATTATACCGCATTGCACTATGAGAAAGGTATTTTTCTACATATTACTGATTGCATATTCTGGTGTTTACGGAAGTAACTGGTGGCCTCTTCCTATGGATAATGAAGATTTAAACAGAGACACCATTGGTTACCATGTAGGCTTATCAGCCATGGCAGGTAGTGGACGGTATAGTGCCTTTTGGATGCAATCGAACCAAAATGGTTGCGTCAGTTTATCGCCTTATAGCGGGACGCTTGGAATGGGTATTGTCAAGCATGCTACACGACCTAACCGATGGTATGATTATAGTTTTGCATTAGAAGCATATGGCATTGCTCACTCTTCCTTCTCCGGCAACCCTCTATATAACCAATTATCTCATTTTCCCGTTGGGCAATGGAGCAAAGGGGTTGTGGTGGTACGCAATTGTCATGCCCACCTTCGCCTATACATAGTGGATATATCCGTGGGTGTCATGCCACTTACGGATGACATGAATACACCTTTGGGTACAGGTAGTTTGCTTCTTTCCAACAATGCGCCATCTATGCCTGTCGTTCGAATAGGATTAGATAAGTGGACAGCTATCCCCGGACTATTTGGTTATGCAGAACTTAAGGGAGGTATTATACATGCATGGCTTAACGACAACACATACATGCCCGGATGCAAGCTCCATTACAAGCATATTGGGTTGCAACTTGGTGGTAAATTGCCTGTGAACATATCCTATGAGTTTCATCACGCAGCCCAATGGGGGGGCTATGCACCCGATGGAAGTGATTTAGGAAATGACTTCCGCAGTTTCAGTAGTGTTTTTCTTGCCAACAAAGGTGGTAGTTCCTACAACGAATCATTGAATGCATTGGGAAATCACTTAGGAAGCCAGCAATGGACTTTGACAGCAAAAGGGAAAGGATGGAAAACTATTGTCTATTGGCAAAACCTATTGGAAGACAACTTTGATTTTATAGGTAGAGGTCACAATTTACCTGATGGCAGGTGGGGTGTTAGTGTTTCCCAATCATTATGGCCATTCATCAATCGATTGACTATCGAATATGTTGGCACTACCGACCAATCAGGTCCTTTGCATGACCAAGATGGGATTATATATGCGGGATTTGATAATTATTATTGCAATAGTATATACAGACAAGGTTGGAACTATTACCTGCGCTCATTAGGCACACCATTAATCACTTCGCCCATATATAACCAAATAGCACATGAGCAGACACTGAATAATCGTGTGAAAGCATGGCATATAGGTATTGGTGGCGATATATATGGGTTCCACTACAGTCTATTAGGTACTTATGCACAGAATTACGGAAGATACCATGACAAAGAGTTTTGGCACGACATGCAGAGCCATAATATTGCGCTCAT
>JAZNQB010000261.1:0-2463 GCA_045589995.1 Paludibacteraceae bacterium | reverse complement strand
CAACAAGCAGCACATCTATGTCTTTGCGATGCAAACCGGTGGTAGGTTCGTCAAAAACGAATATCGTGGGTTTGCTATCTTCTTGAGCAATAAACGATGCCAACTTCACACGCTGACTCTCACCGCCTGAAAGAGTACTGCTACTTTGTCCCAACTGAATATAACCAATTCCCACATCTTGCAGTGGTTTGAGGCGCTTAACAATCTTCTTACATTCATCATACTGCGAGAAGAAGTCAATCGCTTGGTTCACCGTCATACAAAGCACATCGTAAATCGATTTGTCATGGAAATGAACATCCAATATATCTTGTTTAAATCGCTTGCCATGACATTGCTCACACTCCAATACTAAGTCCGCCATAAATTGCATCTCAATCGTAATCGTACCTTCGCCTTGACACTGCTCGCATCTACCACCTTGCGTGTTAAAGGAGAAATGCGCGGGCGTTAGTCCTAACTGATTACTAAGCGCTTGCTCGGCATACAAGCGGCGAATCTCATCGTAAGCCTTTAAGTAGGTCACAGGATTGCTACGACTGGAACGGCTGAGTGGGTTCTGATCTACAAACTCTATATCTTGCATCAAATGCAGACTGCCCTTTAAATGCCCAAAATCGCCGGTATGCTCGGCAAATGTTCCCCCATAATGCTTCTTGAGAGCAGGATAGAGTACACTGCGCACCAAACTCGATTTACCACTACCGCTCACACCGGTTACTACTGTCATCACATGAAGTGGAAAACGCACTGTGAGATTCTTCAAATTATTCTCGCATGCACCTTCAATCTCAATATAGTTGTTCCACTTGCGGCGTTGAGAAGGAATAGTATAATCAAAGAGGTCGGTCTGAGGTTTGCCTTGATACACAATCTCACCACCATGCCGTCCTGCTTTAGGACCTATCTCTATCGTGTGATCTCCAGCAGCGATAATATCCTCATCGTGCTCCACCACCACAATCGTATTTTGCAAATCACGCAATTCGCGTAGCACATGAATAAGGCGCTCTGTATCGCGAGGATGTAATCCAATAGAAGGCTCATCCAGCACATACAACGACCCTACCAAACTACTTCCAAGCGACTTCGCTAAGTTGATGCGCTGACTCTCGCCGCCTGAAAGAGTGCTACTCATACGATTGAGGGTAAGGTAACCAAGTCCTACATCTTGCATGAACTGAAGACGATTACGAATCTCCACCAGTAATAGTTCGGCAGTCTGCTGCTCCGTTTCGCTAAGGTGGATGTGTGCAAACCAATCTGCTAACTCAGTAATTGGCATAGCGCACAATTGCTCAATAGAGCGACCGTTCACCAATATATAGTTCGCCTCACGGCGTAAACGATAACCATTACATGTAGGACACAATGTCTTACCACGATAGCGCGCAAGCATCACACGGTATTGAATCTTCGAATATTGATGAGTCTCTAATTCATGGAAGAAATCATTCAACCCGCGGAAGAACTCGTTTCCTGTCCATAAGAGTTGTTTTTGCTCAGGCGTTAATGCGTAAAAAGGCGTATGAATAGGAAAATCAAATTGGGCTGCATTATAAATCAAGGCTTCGTACCATGAACGCATCTTATCACCATGCCAACAAGCAATAGCTTCCTCGTAGATAGACTTGGACTTATCTGGGATCACCAAATCAGGATCAATACCACTCACACTACCAATACCATTGCAAGTAGGACAAGCGCCAATAGGGTTGTTAAAGTCAAATAGGTGTTCGCTCGGCTCAATAAACTGAATACCATCGGCCTCAAAGCGCTCAGAGAATACTTGCACACCATGCTCTGTGTGAATGCGACACTCGCCTTTGCCTTCAAAGAAAGCCGTCTGCACCGAATCCGCAAAGCGATTGCTCGTCGCTTGCTCATGGTCCACTACGATTCGGTCAATCAGCAGATACGCATCGCTATCTGCAATCTCTTCCCAAGCACTCGGCGACATGCGCACCACCTGACCATCCACCAGTAATCGACTAAATCCTTGGCCCATCCATAGATAGAGTTGCTCCTCCAGACTGCGACCCTCAGGCAATACAATAGGACTGATGAGATAAACGCGCGTACCGATAGGCAAACTCTCCATATAACGGACCACATCGCCTATCGTATTGCGCTTTACTTCGCACCCGCTCACGGGCGAGTAGGTGCGACCCACGCGCGCGAAAAAAAGTTTAAGATAGTCGTATATCTCCGTCACAGTACCCACTGTGGAACGAGGATTACGACTACTCACTTTTTGCTGAATAGCAATAGCAGGTGGAATACCTTCTATCTTGTCAACCTCGGGTTTTTGCATGCGCCCCATGAATTGGCGTGCATACGAGCTGAGGCTTTCCACATAGCGGCGTTGACCTTCGGCATAGAGCGTGTCAAACGCCAGTGAACTTTTTCCACTGCCGCTCACACCTGTCACAATAACCAACTTGTTGCGAGGTATATCTACCG
>JAZNQB010000260.1:0-17446 GCA_045589995.1 Paludibacteraceae bacterium | reverse complement strand
TACTCCTACTCGTTATTGTTACATTTTTAACATTTTTCTCATGCCATCCATTGGTTGGTTTTGGATGGAGACTTTTAATAATCCCATGTACACACTTATGCGCAAGACTTATATATATATTCCGCTGATTACTCTTTTCTTAGTCTGCTCTCTGCAATCCGCAGCCAAGCCGCGTCTATCCATAATTGCCGTAGTGGATGGTATGACTACTGAAAACCTCAACATGCTGCGTCCTTATTGGCAACAGGGAGGCATGCGTACATTGAGCGAAGAAGCCTACCAAACAACTATTACTTTTCCACACTTAGTTTATGGAGGAAATGAGACTACAGCCACACTCATGACCGGTGTCACCCCTGATAGACATGGTTATACGATGGACGCATATTACTCACGCAGGGACCGTAAAGTTTACACCATGCTGGAGGACAAGGAGACACCAGGAATAGGCACATCACTATGCCTCTCGCCTAAAGCACTACTATCCCCTACTATCAGCGACCGAATGCGCTTATTGCACCCGAAAGCCAAGATATACGCTATCGGCATACAGCCAGAGACTACCATACTTCTTGCTGGACACACAGCCAATGCTTGTTGTTGGATTGACAACAAGTCCAAACAATGGGTGACCACCACAGCATACCGTGAAGGCTTGCCCAGTGCTGCTTACGAGCAGAATAGAAAGAACCGCATTACCACTCTTGCCGAACAGCAATGGACTCCCAGAATAGACATACATGCCTATAATCATCCTACGCCACAAGAGAAAAAGAAACCTTTTGTCTATAATGTAGGCCATATCCTTCCGCATGCGCCACAAGCCAACAAACTGGTTATCGAATTGGGATTAGATTTGCAATTATCCGAACACTTAGGTGTAGATAACCATCCCGACTTACTCTTTCTACAGCTCAACAGCCTCACTCCAAAAGCAAAAACAGACCAAATTCGCTCTGCAGAGCAAGAAGATATGTATCTATGTCTCAATCAAGATCTGGGATTCCTCATGGAGCAATTGGATAGACGCATCGGACGTGAAAATTACCAACTTATCGTAGTGGGGAGACCCGTCCTTGGTATCGATTCGCAGACTTTGGCTGATATTCATATGCCGATACGGCAATTTAATGTAGATAGAGCTGCCGCTCTCATAGGCACTTACCTAATGGCTATCTATGGTCACGAGCGATGGGTAGATGGAGGATACGGACAGTCTATATTCCTGAATAGGACACTCATTGAGCAGAAAAGACTTAACTTGGAGACTATACAACGACAGGTAGCCAATTTCCTTATGGATTTTGAAGGAGTAGAGGTAGCAATGCCGGCATACGAGGCACTTTTCTACCCCACTTTGCAAAATAGTTTCTGCAAGCGCCACATGGGAGATATTGTTTTTACTCTACAATCAGGTTGGCAGTTGATGAAAAACGAAAAGCACGCTATCGACCATGTAATAGATGAGAAGCCAAGTGCACCATTACTCTTCTGGTCGGGTACACTACGCCCCATGCCACAAGGACAATTAACGGCTACAGATATAGCTGACTTACTATTCCAATAAATAATACATTTAAATATAACACTATAAATATAACACATATGATTTTTCACGAAATTAAAGTTCACTATGACCGCCAAACAGGCGAAGACAATCCAGGAAAAGTAAAAGAAGTATATTTGATTGATGGTGCTGTGAGTTTTTCTGATGCAGAGAATTGCTTAATGAAAGAAATCAAACCTTTCATTTTTGGCGATTGTGAAGTGCATAACTGCAAGCGAAGTCAGTTCTTCGATATTTTCCCTAATGAAGGCGGAGCGTATTGGTATAAAGCACGCGTGGAGATGATTACAGTTGAAAATGACAAGGAGACACGCAAAGCTGTAGCAATGCTCATACAAGCAAACACTTTGTCTGACGCTATATTCGCACTCGGTCAAAGCCTTGGTTCGTACGACCACGAAATCATCTCTGTCGCTAAATCGCCTGTAGTAGATATATTACACGCTACACATTAATGTCACTCCATATTGACATAAGAGCTGTATTGCAGAAGAAAGCACCAAACACACATGTGCCGGAATGCCTTATTCGTTATTTAGAGCGCATCACACATGTGAAGCAGATGAATGCTTTTCTTGCGAAGCGAGGTCATGAGCGCGATTATGACTTTATTCGCTATATCCTAAGCGAAGAATTAGATTGTTCCGCATCTGTTACTGGAATAGAAAATATCCCCACAGATAACCAACCTGTTATCTTTGTGAGCAATCATCCATTGGGTGGCTTAGACGGAATGATAATAGCCCAGATGATTCACGAGAGCCGTAAGACACAAGTGAAGAATAGTACGCCACATCCTCTCAAAGTCATTGTTAATGACCTGCTCATGTATGTAGAACCACTATCCAACCTATGGGCACCTGTTAGCAAAATGGGTAAGTTATCACGCGAACAAGCACAATTACAGCAGCAATTATGGCAGTCAGACTACGATGTGCTCACATTCCCTGCTGGTGCATGTAGCCGATTACAACGCATAGAGAGAAAATGGAAGGTGCAGGACTTAGAATGGCAAAAGAACTTTATACAGCGAGCGAAAGAATACAAGCGCAACATAGTGCCTATATATTTTGAGGGACAGAATAGTAAATTCTTCTACACACTTGCATACCTACGAAAACTACTACATATTCCATTCAATATCGAAATGCTATATCTCGTGGACGAAATGTATGGAGCAAAGGGAAAGCACTTTAAGGTGCATATTTTATCTCCTATTCCATATACCACTTTTGACGATAGCAAAACACCCAAACAATGGGCACAATATGTAAAATCTATTATCTATGGAACCAATTATACCACCCGTTGACACCACTCTTATTCTTCAAGAATTAGAAGGCAAACTACTGCGGCCAACTAACAAAGCGAATAATCTTATTTATGACATCACTGCGCACGATTGTCCGAATGTGATGAGAGAAATCGCACGCCTAAGAGAAGTTAGTTATAGAGAGGCAGGAGGATGTACAGGTAAAGAGATGGATATCGATGATATGGATACGATGGAAAAACCATACCATCAACTGATTGTATGGGACCCTCAAAACCAACAGATTATAGGTGGATATAGATATTTATGCGGACACGATGTGGAACTAAGAGAAAATGATAAAGGAGAAAAACAACCTTATATCACTTCTGCATTCCTATTCCACTATTCCGAGCGGTTCATACAAGAATATCTGCCGTGGACGATTGAGTTTGGACGCGCGTTTGTGCAACCTGTCTATCAGAAACGAGAGATGGGAGTCAAAGCGCTTTTTGCCTTAGATAATATATGGGATGGTATTGGTGCTGTGCTGTATAATAATCCGCAACTGAAATATATGATGGGTAAAGTTACCATGTATCCAGACTACAACCCTGTTGCACGCGAACTACTATACCATTATTTGGATTATTTCCACCGAGGCGAAGATGGATTAATCACACCATATCATCTACACCCTGTCAGTTTACCAGCAAATTCACCATTCACTGCCAACTCACTGCAAGAAAACTACCATATTCTCCAGCACCTCATTCGAGAAAACGGAACTGTCATTCCGCCTATGTTCTCCGCGTACCTCAATCTCACCGATCATTTACAATGCTTCGGGACAACCATTGAGACCACATTCTCTAATGTGTATGACACAGGAATAATGATTGAACTGAAGGATGTACGAGAAGATAAAAAGGAACGATATATCACACCTTATATCCAATGGCTACAATCCAAGAATCTATAAATAAGGTACGCGCGCATATACCTGCGGGCGTCACGCTCGTTTGCGTGAGCAAATTCCAACCCATACAAGCCATTCAAGAGGCGTATAATGCAGGGGAACGACACTTTGGAGAAAGTCGCGTACAAGAACTCAAGCAGAAAATACGACAACTGCCTGCAGATATCCAATGGCACTTCATCGGGCACTTACAAACCAATAAAGTGCGTGACCTACTCAAACTCAAACCATATATCATCGAGTCAGTTGATTCCGAACGATTATTACACGCCATCAATACCGAAGCAGAGAAATTAGGTATCATACAAAATATCCTACTCGAAGTACATGTAGCACACGAGGAAACAAAATCGGGTTTCACTCCAAACGAATTAATCGCACTCCTTTCTACGGACATATGCGCTTCTTTGCCTAATATACGTATTTGCGGACTGATGTCAATGGCCACTAATACGGAGGACGAGACGGAGATTCGCCGTTGTTTCTCTACTGCCGCTTCCCTTACATCTAACATCAGACATCTAACATCTGATATTATTCTATCCATGGGTATGTCTGATGATTATAAAATCGCAATCGAATATGGTTCCAATAGCGTACGTATTGGTTCTGCTATCTTTGGCGAACGAGATTATACAAATCCCAAACCGTCCTCCATCAAAGCTATTTTCTTTGATATGGATGGCGTCCTTTTTGATAGTATGCCATACCATGCTAAAGCGTGGGAAGAAGTGATGCGAGCAAATGGTTTACCATTTACTGCATACGATGCATATCTTAACGAAGGGCGCACAGGACAGTCTGTTATTCTGGAAGCAGCGAATATAGTAAACAAAACATGTACTGCAGAACAGATAGAAGAGATTTATCACCAAAAAGCAGACTTATTCAAACGCATGCAACCCAATGGGGCACAACCGATGGACGGCATCAAAGAGGTACTCACCTTTTTGGCTGAGCAACAAAAACAAGTATGGGTAGTAACAGGTAGTGGACAAGCCTCCCTTTTTGCACAATTAAACACACTGCATCCTACTCTTTTTACACGCGAGCAACTCATAACCGCCTACGATGTGACACATGGAAAACCACACCCTGAACCATACCTCAAGGCATGGGAACGAAGCGGACTGAAGAAAGAAGAATGTTGTGTAGTAGAGAACGCACCACTGGGCGTCAGAGCAGCAAAAAGCGCAGGACTATTCACTATTGCGGTCAATACAGGCATATTAGAAAACGAACGATTGAGCCAAGAAAAAGCAGATCTCGTTCTGCCTAATATGTACGCATTATTACAATGGCTTCAAGAGCATTGTAACGAAAAATAATTGCACCGAATCAGAAATACACGCATATACGAGGACTGCCAAAATGGCAGTTCTTTTGCTATTGGAACATTGTTTGTAGGATGTTTAATGAGTAAAGATAAAGTATTAAGAAATTAACGATATAAAACCATACAACTATGAACAACAATCAAAACAACGAGAACTTAAAAAGATTTGCCATCAACCTATGCGAACGCGCACGAGATGGTAAGTTAGATCCTGTCATTGGACGAGACGATGAGATTAGACGCGTACTGCAGATTCTTAGTAGGCGCACAAAGAACAACCCTATTCTAATTGGCGAACCTGGTGTTGGTAAGACGGCTATCGCCGAAGGATTAGCACATCGTATTATGCGCGGAGATGTGCCTGAGAATCTAAAGAAGAAACAAATATATTCCTTAGACATGGGCGCACTGATTGCTGGTGCGAAATACCAGGGAGAATTTGAGGAGCGTCTCAAAGGAGTGGTAAATGAAGTAGTAGCGTCAGATGGAGAGATTATTCTTTTTATCGACGAAATACACACTTTAGTGGGTGCTGGTAAATCCACTGGAGCGATGGACGCAGCCAATATACTTAAACCCGCCCTCGCGCGAGGAGACCTTAGAGCCATTGGTGCAACCACATTGGATGAGTACCAAAAGTATTTCGAGGCAGACAAAGCACTTGAACGCCGTTTCCAAGTCGTCATGGTGGACGAGCCAGATGAAGCAGCCACTATTAGCATATTGCGCGGACTAAAAGAGCGCTATGAGACCCACCACAAAGTGCGTATCAAAGACGACGCAATTATCGCGGCTGTCACGCTATCCACGCGGTATATAACCGATCGTTTCTTGCCCGATAAAGCTATTGACCTTGTGGACGAGGCAGCGTCTAAACTGCGATTAGAAGTGGATTCTAAACCAGAAGAGATAGATTCACTCGACAGACAAATCAAGCAATTAGAGATTGAGCGCGAGGCTGTCAAGAGAGATAAAGACCAAAGCGATAAGGTAAAGACGATTGAGAACCAGTTGAAGGAACTAAAGGCTCAGTCGGACGAACTCAATGCGCGGTGGAATAAAGAGAAAGGGTATGTAGCTACTATTCAGAATGAGAAAGCGCGCATTGAGCAGATGAAACGCGAAGCGGAGATCGCCGAACGCGAAGGAGATTACGGCAAAGTAGCAGAGATACGCTATAGCCGCTTGCAACAAGCGGAAGCAAATATCAAAGCCGCACAAGACGCACTACATGCTATCAGCAACGAGGCACTTATCAAAGAAGAAGTGGACGAAGAGGATATAGCGGAAGTGGTAGCACGATGGACTGGAATTCCTGTAACCAAGATGATGCAGACAGAACGCGAGAAACTGCTGCATTTAGAGGAAGAGCTGCATAAACGCGTCATTGGGCAAGACGAAGCTATAGAAGCCGTTAGTGATGCTATCCGTCGTAGCCGCGCAGGATTGCAAGACCCTAAAAGACCTATCGGTAGTTTCATTTTCTTAGGTACGACTGGTGTCGGTAAAACAGAGTTAGCTAAAGCACTCGCGGATTACCTCTTTGATGATGAGAACATGATGACTCGTATTGACATGAGTGAGTATCAGGAGAAATTCTCTGCCACCCGTCTTATTGGAGCCCCTCCGGGCTATGTAGGCTACGATGAAGGAGGACAACTCACAGAGGCTATTCGACGCAAACCTTACTCTGTGGTACTCTTTGACGAGATAGAAAAAGCACACCCAGATGTTTTCAATGTGCTACTACAAGTATTGGACGACGGACGACTGACGGATAACAAAGGACGGGTTGTTAACTTTAAGAATACACTTATCATCCTCACCTCTAATTTGGGTTCTCAACTCATTAGAGAGAACGAGGAGAAGAATGTGGACCACGAAACCACTCGTATGCAAGTATTAGAGTTGCTGCGCCAAACGATACGCCCTGAGTTTCTCAATCGCATAGATGAGACGATTATGTTCACGCCGCTAACAGAGAAACAGATACGCGATATTGTGGGCCTGCAGATTAGTCAAGTGCATACAATGCTATCAGCCAATGGAATAGACCTTCGTGTCACAGACGATGCCATTGATTATATTGCAAAAGAGGGATATGACCCACAGTTCGGTGCTCGTCCTGTCAAACGCGCATTACAACGAATGGTGCTCAATGAACTGAGTAAAGCCATCATTGCAGGAAAAATCAACCATACACAACCCGTAATCGTTGAACTTAAAGAGGGACAGTTACAATTCCGCAACTGATACCAGAATAAAAAGAAAGCGTCCTATGGGCGCTTTTTTATATAGTACTCTTTTTCATTATTATCCAAATGATAATTGGTGCGCCAAAGAGCGCGCTTACAGTAGAGATAGGCAAGGGATAGGTAGCCAACGAACATAATATATCACAAGCCAATAATAAACAAGCTCCTATAAGAGCGGAGAGTGGTATGGTATGGCGATGGTTCGATGACTTGAGTATGCCGCGCGCTATATGTGGCACTGCAACGCCTATAAAAGCAATCGGTCCACAGAAAGCTGTCACACCTCCTGCTAATAGCCCCGTTGCCAATACAATGAGAAACCGTGTGCGTCCTACATGAATTCCTAACCCACGCGCATAATCTTCGCCTAATAGCAGTCCATTAAGCGGTTTGAGAACACAAAGCACGATTATCAATCCACATAGCACCACTCCCAAAAGGAAAGGCATATCACTCCACCCTACACTATGGAGAGAACCTAATGTCCATACAATGAATAGTTTGAGCGAATCTGGGTTGGAAAAATTCTGCAATACATTAACCAATGCACTCGCTATTGAACCGAACATCATTCCCACGATAAGTAAACTCACATTATTGGTCACGCGTTTGCTAACAGCTATCACTAATAATAGCACCACGGCAGCACCTATACATGCAGCCAGAGGAAGAAACAAAGCGGTGTGCGTTGTGAGCCATATAGAACACATCGTGATGATTGCCACACCTAAAGTAGCACCCGAAGAGACACCAAGTGTGTATGGCCCTGCCAGAGGATTACGAAAGAGTGTTTGCATCATTAGTCCGGCAATAGAAAGCGATATACCTGCTATAATGGCGGTCAATGCTTTGGGCAAACGGATATCAATAAGTATCTGCTCTTCCAAGGCTGTCAAAGAGCTATCGAATGGCGATAACCAAACAGAACCACTGCATATATCCAAGCACAAGAGTACTATGAATAAGAGGCATAAAACGATATATATCGATGTGTTACGAGACATAAATAATGTAAATACTGCGCAAAATTACAACTTTTTTTGCACATTTCCAAAAAAAGCAGTACCTTTGTGCTCGATTTTGTGATTTTTCACCTATTCAACATATAACATCCAACATATAACATCTAACATACAACAATGTCCGTACATACTCAAAATAGCCGTATGACTACTGCCAAGCTGCGCCAGATGAAGCAGAATGGCGAAAAGATTGCAATGCTCACCAGTTATGATTTCACCCTCGCCAGTTTGGTTGACGAGGCGGGAATTGATATGTTCCTCGTGGGCGACAGTGCCAGTAATATTGTGTGTGGTAACCAGTACACACTTCCTATTACTGTAGATGAGATGATTTTCCTTGCCAAGGGCGTAGTGCGCGCGGCGCAGCATGCATTAGTGGTTTGCGATATGCCTTTTGGTAGTTATCAGATTAGCGAAGAAGATGCGGTGCGTAATGCCGTTAAGATTATGAAAGAATCTGGTTGCGATGCGCTCAAATTAGAGGGTGGCGAGGAAATCTTACCTATCATCAAACATCTGATACAAGCCGGTATTCCTGTTATGGGACATTTGGGGCTTACTCCGCAGTCTGTCAATCAGTTAGGTGGTTACGGTTTGCGTGCCAAAGAAGATAGTGAGGCTGAGAAACTACTCCGCGACGCGCAGTTGTTAGACGAGGCTGGGTGTTTCTCTATTGTCTTAGAGAAGATTCCTTCTGCTTTAGCAGCGAAAGTGACGCAGATGGTTTCATGTCCGGTTATTGGTATTGGTGCAGGCAATCAATGCGACGGACAGGTATTGGTTTTGCACGATATGTTAGGGCTCAACCAAGGATTTAAGCCCAAGTTCCTTCGTCATTTTGCAGCATTAGGCAGCGAGGTGAAGAATGCGGTTGCTAATTATATTGACGCAGTAAAAGACTGCAGTTTTCCTTCTATAGATGAGAGTTATTAAAAATTAGAATAATATGTCAGGTAAGAAATTGATGCGCAGCAGCAACAAGGTTGTGGCTGGCGTTTTAGGTGGAATCGCCGAGTATTTTGAGATTGACCCAACATTAGTGCGTATTTGCTTTGTAGCATTAAGCATCTTCTCTGCTGGGTTCCCTGGTTTGTTGCTTTATATCATCATGTTACTTTTGATGCCGGAGTACAAAGGTGAATAATCGCCAATAGGAGGCATTATATTTATGATTGAAAGAAAAAAAGGTCTGTTAGCCATCTCACCTATCGTTGCGATGGTTGGTTTATTGATTGGCTTTTCCGTATATTACGGAGGAGTGAGTAATGCGCCGTTATTGTTTATTTTTGTTCTTACGGCTATTATCTCCATTGCACTCACGCCAGGTGTTTCGCTCAAAGAGCGAGTGTCTATTTTCTCAAGTGGTGCAGGCAGTTCGAACCTTCTCTTAATGGTTTGGATTTTCATGCTTGCTGGTGCTTTTGCTGCTTCTGCCAAACAGATGGGTGCTGCCGAAGCGATGGTTGATTTAACCATTCGTTTTCTTCCTGCGCGCTTTGCGTTAGCTGGTCTTTTCTTCGCTGCTTGTGTCACATCGCTATGTATGGGTACGAGTGTCGGTACTATTATTGCTCTTATGCCTATTGCTGCGGGTCTCGCTGAGCGCACAGAAATAGCATTGCCAATAATAGCGGCAGCTGTCGTAGGAGGTGCTTTCTTTGGGGATAATCTCTCCTTTATCAGCGATACCACTATTGTCTCTACGCAGTCGCAGGGGTGCAAGTTGAGTGATAAATTCCGCTTTAACATACGAATGGTATTGCCTGTGGCGCTTATCGCAGGACTTATCTATATCTTCTTGGGATCCGAAGCCACCGAGGTAGTGGCTCCGCAAACGATTCCATTTTGGAAAGTCATTCCTTATTTGATGGTGCTTATTTGCGCCACATTGGGAATGAATGTATTGGTGGTGCTCGTTATTGCCAATGTTCTCACTTGTATCACTGGTATTATTGGCGGCAGTTATGATTTCATGGGTTGGATTACGAGTACCTTGGAAGGTGTGATGGGTATGAGTGAACTGATTTTGATTTCTATGCTTGCGGGTGGTATCTTTGCTATGATTAGTCATAACAAAGGTATGGATTATATGATAGAGCGCATCACTTCTCGTGTGAAGCACCGTTGGGGTGCCGAGTTGAGTATCTGCGCACTTGTTGCTTTTGCGAATATCTGCACGGCTAACAACACGATTGCTATTCTTTCTGTGGGTGACATCAGTCGCCGCATTTCTGAGCGTTTCGGCATAGACCCTCGCCGAAGTGCTTCTTTATTAGACACCACTTCGTGTTGTGTACAGGGTTTATTGCCTTATGGTGCGCAACTATTGATGGCAAGTGGTTTAGCGGGTATTAGCGCAATGAGTATTGTGCCTTATCTTTATTATCCTATTCTCATCGGCGTTGCTGTGCTTGCTACTATTTTCATTCGTCACAAACGCAATGCAGTGAAAAGTCATTAACCACTCTATTGGTTGTCTATTGGGGAATTGCTCTTGAGGTAATTATATATCTCTCTTTAAATATTTTTGTGCAAAGGAACAAACCGGTACTATTGTGTAGTGCCGTTCCTTTGCCCATGACACGGCATTTTGCATGAGTATTGTGCCTATTCCTCTCCCGCTTTCATAGGCGTAGGTATGCAAGATGGTCATTGTATTGTCTGACAGGGAAAATTCTATCTTTCCTAATAGTTTTCCTTCTTCTGTAAGTAGGAGTTCTGTGTCTGTAAAGGCGACTTGCATCATAATAATCTATATTTGGGTATGTTTTGATACATAGTACAGCAAAAATCGCGCCAATACATGGATGAGATCAATATATTTATTACTTTTTCTTGTTGTAGTATTTCTTTCTCCATTCCTCATCTTCCTTATCCCACTTTCTAATGAGCAGCCACATGATAAGGCAGAATAGTGCGACTAGGATTAGGAATACGAAGCATAATCCCATGGTGCATTCCTCCGATTATTTCCTATTCAAACAATCCTGACATTCATCTGAGCGAAGCGAAGTAAACAAGCCGCGAGAGAAACGAGCACCTTATTATGGGGGAAAGAAAAATCAACAAACAAAGACCTGAGCGTTAGCGAAGACCTTATTGGGAAAGGAATATATTAATATCAGCGCTTGCATATTAAAAGTTAGCCAACTTCTCATATTTTATAATTCCTGAGGATAGATACTTATGTGATTATTTTAAAGCAAGTACGAGCATTCTAATTTAGATCAATAACCTTTAACTTGGTTACATCATCAGGATTAAACGACATCTTATGCAGTTTAGTTTTTGAATTCCTAAGATTCTCTCGAATACATTGGCACACATTTTCGGGACATAATACACCTAAATAAATATCAGTTATGTTTACTTTTATAGGGAAATGTTCTTCTTGTTTTTGAAGAGAATAGTATATTAACCTGATCTCATGCTCATACTCCCAATAATTTCCCTTAATCACTAACGCTTCCGAAAGACTTATCGGCTGATGAATATCAATCTTATTAACATACTTTACAGGGCGTAATTGAATATAACTATCTTTTGTATCATATTGATGCTTCAATTCTTCCATATCAATCTGACATTTTAAGCAGATTCCCTTATGACCATCAGCATAATGCGCCCACATAAGTGGATTTATCGCTTCAACATTTTGTTCTGTAGGAAGAAACATTGTATTGCCATCACCACACTTTAATCCTTTCTCATATGCGAAACAGCGTATGCGGTAATGTTCAAGAGCTTTTTCTGCATTGCCTGCGAGGGTGTGAACTGCCTTGTTTTTGATTGCTTTCCTATAAAGTTTCAACCATGGGCGAATAATAGGATCCAATGGATCGTTGAAAGAATGAGGTTGATTGAGTATTATTACCGAATTGAGAATGTTCTGAGGAGTGTATTTAGGATCAAAACTGGTAAATTGGAATAGATTATACTTTTTTTCATAAGTCAGATTATCATTATGATATGCTTCGTAAAATAGTTCCCGCATTTGTCGTTTAGCACTTCCATAATTCCCATCTATTATATTCTCATAAGGAATAATTGCCACCCCACCAGTATAATCTGGATCATTGATAAAAGACTCATTATCTACCGAATCATCCGGAGCTGAAAGTAAAGTTTGCAAAGTTAATACACTTCCTTTTTTTTCTTTTTTACAAAACCACATATAATAACAATTGTATTAATTTTTCCTACACATATATTGTATGCATAAAGAAGAGGTTACTTTCTACCAATTTTATGCGTTAGATTTTACGGAAATTGCTATGGCCCTTCGTGCTAAGCGTAAATCATCATCTATCTTTAGTAACAGAATAGCAAACAAACGAAGAAAAATCATATAAGCTATAGTATGTTTTTGCTCATCATTTACAGATGAGATACTTCCATGCATATAGTGATTTCTATACGCAAAACCATTAGTAAATTTTGAGTTGTCCAGATAATAGCTAAAGTAGTCTCGCTCTGGTCTACTTAACAAATGATCATCCTTTTTAAGCCATCCCTTCTTAAACATATTATCCAAAATCGCTCTTTCATCTTCATTATAGTGCCAATAAGAACATACTTCGTACTCCCATAGGGATTTTAATACATTTAACATTGATGGGTTGGCAATATAAATAATACCATTATCATTAACTCCTATTACTCCCTGCTGTATGAGAAAATCCAGATGAGGCTTTTGAAAATTTTCATAATTCGCATACTGAACATTACTCTCATTCTCAAGTAACTCTGCAAGAGAACGATATTTTTTATCCTTAAATGGGTCCACATGCGCTAATAAAGCATTTCCAGAACCTAGTAAATGCCATAACACTCTTTGTATTTCATCATTTTCTTCTGCGACCTCATAGTACTTATTAACGAGCAAACTTTTGCCATCTTCTACTTTTAAAGGTTTTGATAATCTTATTAAATCAGGATCAATTTCATCCTCTTTTACAAATGTATCATATTGCTTAACAACAGCATCTAATTCTGGACACAATACTCGACATTTGTTTAATGTAGAATCGTCTTGATTCGGGAAATTTATAGGTAACCCAGGATAATCAAATTCTTCTTTTAAATGATGCTCATAAAATAGTATTAACTCCTTTTCAAAAGAACTCCCCTCTTTTTTAAGAACATCATTGTATCCAAATAACTGATATAATGACAAATCGTTTTTTCGTTCAAAAGCCATATAAGAGGGATATGAATCTCTACCTTTATCGATAAACACGGTTTCCATGACATCAACCTCTGTCCTTTTATTGATTAAGTTTAGTAAAGTATGTTGGTTAAACCACTCGAAAAGATAATTACAATTTTTAACACATTTTATATTATTACATTTTCTTATATAAGGGATGCTATATGTTAAAGTAAGCACTTCCTTTTCGTTATATTTGATTCCTTTAAACTCTATTCCTTCTTCATCCAAGAATTGGATAGCCACGGAATAATTGGTTGTTACCGTTCTTGGGTCTCTTAACAATTCTTCATTAAGTTTCTTAGCTAATTTTTCTGCGGCAAGTCTTGTCTTTGAGGATATTTCTATTTGCCCTTTTATATCTTTAAGTTGTGTAATTAACCTCACATAATTAACATTCGGATCCTCACTTTGCAAATAATTAACGATTATCTGCTCTTTATCATTCAAGGTGAGATTTAACGGCAAGAACAAATTATGTTCTTTGTTAAATTCATTTTTCGCAGCGTACTTATCCAGAATGATATGAGCACTATTTACATTATTTAATAATTCTTCTCGAATAACATCTTTAAACTTCTCAACAATTCCCTTACATTCTAAAACCTCACATAGATAATTTATATTTTCTGATATGATTTCGCGCAAGGTGTCTGGCTCTATCAAATTAAATAATTTATATGCATCGATTATCTCCCAAAATGTCTTTTTATATGTCCATTCTAATTGCTCAAATTCATTTTTAACAATTTGAGGATTAATATTATTAAAGAATTTCGCTATTACCGTATTATAGCCTTTGGTTGCAGATTTGAGATTGTCAAATTCGGCATCAGACCAATCAGTAAGTTTACAGTTATTCTCAAATAGTTGTTTGATGTGCCATAATTCAATTATGCCCTCTAAATCATTGGGCACATTTCCTGTGGACACTTCTTTAATGCGCATTTCTGCCATTTCCAGATAGTGTCCGATTGATAGATCATACTTTGAGAAAAAACAAACTCTATCTTGCATTGTGTTCAGTCATTCAGGAAAAAACAATTACTTCGTCAATCGTTCCAAGACTTTCTCAAAATCGGTTGTACGAATGTAGGCTTTGGTTTTCTTGTCAATGGCGACTTCACGCAAAAGACCTAATTCGGTGAGGTGCTGCAGATCCGCACGGGCGGTATGAGTCGTGACATTAAAACGTGTGGCAACCTCTTTGACTCGCATATCCAAGTCTGCATTCTCTGAATATAGACGCAACAGATATGCTTGACGATCATTGATTCCCTCTAGAGCGACGAAGCTTTTCATTGCTCTGCGTTTTTTCTCCTGTTCAGTCAACCATTGCTTCAACTGCTCGTACGCTTTCTGCATGGCATTGAGGTTGTAATGAATAAAATAGGAGATGTCATTCATGTCTGCCTCCGTGTATATATAGGCTTTTTCGTAGCTTGCCTTGCTTTTGTATATAACCCGTGAGATGGACAGATATTCTGTCAACCAATATCCTTTTTTGATCATGTACCAATAAAACAATGAACGTGCTGTACGACCGTTGCCATCCACAAACGGGTGGATATATGCTAACATGAAATGAATGATAATCGCTTTAATTATCGGATGGATGAAATTCTCTGTCGAGTCATCATTGGCAAAAGCGCACAACTCTTCCAACATCGGTTCTACCTGCGCATATGTGGGCGGTGTATGTACAATAGTGCCGGTAATAGAATTTTGCACGACCACATCATCAGAAGTTCGGAAAGTGCCTTCCATCTGCGCGTCATCTAATGTCCCCTTAGATATATAACTATGAATAATCTTTATGTTAGGCACGCTGAACTCGTCATTTTTGTGCTCTGATATATAGCGGATGGTCTCATAGTTATTAAGAATCATTTGCTGATCCTTATTTACCGGAGTTTGTTGCTTCCGAAGCATCTCCTTTGCCACTTTGCGCGTTGTATTAGCACCTTCTATCTGACTAGAAGCGATTGCTTCTTCCATGATAGAACTTACCAGATACATTTGCTTGTCTTGTTCCGGAATGATTGATGCAGAATTGAGCATGCCGCCAAAATTCATATCGAACTGGTTGAGCAGGGCATGCATTTTATCTGTCGTAGAATATGAAAAAGTATATTGACCGAACTGTAATGTTTGTATCCGGGCAATACGCAAAAACTTGATTGCTGTCCAAAATACAGTTTGGTCTATCTCTTTGGGACAAAGGTACTTCGCTTTATCCCAATACAGGTATTCATTATTAATCCGCTTGATTAAAAGCTGGATTTCAGGATTTGCCAATAATATAAATGCCTGTTGCCCGATAGCACCTGCTTCAGAAGGAGAAAAAGATGGAGCCGGCTCTACTAACATATTAATATATTTTATTAAATCGGCTGCAAAGATACTACTTTTTTTCGACACAACCAAGCAAAATAAGGAAATTTTGCAAATATTTCCTCATTTTTCTCTATTTTGTGCAGTTTTTAGGTAGAAACTCAGCCAAATCCATGTTTTTTTATAGATTTGGAGAAGAGCCTGGGGGTTCTTGATATTTACATCACTCGAAAGATTTGCTAAAACCAGAGAATTATCATTTGAGTATAATAAGCGCAGTACACATAAAAAATCCCTTCTGAAGAAGATCAAAAGGGAATCAATCACATTTACCATAATAGTGATTATCAGTGAATTTGAGCAACAAACCCATCTCTAATCAACGCTGCATCAATGGTCTTGCATAAAGTATTAATTGCATTAAACATATCACAATATAACTGATACGACCGCACAACCTTTTGGCCTGCTCTCCATCCGGGAAAACGTCCTCGATATTTGTCAATAAAATTTCGATCTACAAATCCATGATTATGAATTAAGAGGTTTCGAATATCCAAATAACAAAAAGCATCATCTTGTGTAGCCTGTGGCACATTAATATTCGTATGATCCAAAAGTGCTTTCATTAATTTTCGGCTACTTGGAATACTTTCTATATGGCAGTAAACTTTCTTAACTATTGTTTTTCTTATTTTGATTGAATTATTTAGATCTGTCAATTCCTCAATAGGTATACCTCCTATATTAATAGTTCTATCTATACTATTTAAAATAGTAATACTATTCGAATTATGCCGCACCATCTCCTTAAGAAGACTATGTAAATAATTAGTCCACAGCACATAAAGATAATTAACTGCATATTCTGTCATTTTATTGCGCGTTTGTCCAACAACGCTTTCATATTGTCTAACTTGGTGATTCAAGTGTGGATGTTCTGCAACTGTAGTAGAGAGAGTTTCGGCTATTGTCTTTGTCTTATCACCATGTTTATATTCTTTCCCTAATAGACGATTTGTTCCTTTAATAGAAATGTCCATTAATTG
The DNA here is from genome assembly GCA_045589995.1 of Paludibacteraceae bacterium. Taxonomy (GTDB): domain Bacteria; phylum Bacteroidota; class Bacteroidia; order Bacteroidales; family Paludibacteraceae; genus Colicola. The sequence goes on along the minus strand of JAZNQB010000260.1, from coordinate 443 downwards.
AAGGGCTACATTAAGCCAGTCACTTTCTCCTCGGAAAGTTTGATATGCTTTTGTTTCTGCCATAAAAATTTACCCTTATTCGTGTCGGGTACAACTTTTAATGTTAATAATGTACGTTATAAAATTGTGATGCAAAGGTACAAAAAAAAATTGACGTAAACAAATAAATCTTTAGATTTGGAAGAGAATGCACATGAGCAACGCGGAAAACAAAACAAAGCGGGAAACAACCTAAATATCAAAACATTCCCTATCAAAATTAAAATTTTATTAGCATATCTCAAAAATTATTGTACCTTTGGAGGGTTGAGTGTGAGCGAGAGAAGGAAGCATACAAGAACAACGCCCTTTGTGAGCGTTGTTCTTCTTATAATATAGCCATTGTGATGTCTTCGGCTTCGGGGAGATTGAGTTTCTGACGGACTTGGGTCTTGCGCTGGTAG
>JAZNQB010000259.1:0-24274 GCA_045589995.1 Paludibacteraceae bacterium | reverse complement strand
CTTGTCCTACTTCCTTGATATCTTGGTCAATGAGAACTCGTTCCTCATTACTAAGTGTTCCCTCATCGTTCCATTCCGGTATTTGTTCGTTGAAATCGTACTCTTCTATCACACTAAGGCTATGTTTGGCCGCAGCGTCTGCATATACAACTGCTTCGATGAGCGAGTTGGATGCCAATCGGTTACCGCCATGCAATCCTGTGCATGCACATTCACCTACTGCGTACAAGCGCTGGATAGTGGATTGGCCATCCAGGTTCACTTTTATTCCTCCGCACATGTAGTGCGCGCACGGTGCGACTGGTATATATTCCTTTGTGATATCAATACCGATAGATAAGCATTTGGCGTATATATTAGGGAAATGGTGCTTAGTTTCTTCCGGGTCTTTATGCGTCACATCGAGGCACACATGGTCAATAGCATGTATCTTCATCTCATTATCTATTGCGCGCGCTACAATATCTCGCGGTGCGAGTGACAAACGAGGGTCATATTTCTGCATAAACTCCTCACCATTAGGCAAGCGGAGTATGCCTCCATAACCGCGCATTGCTTCTGTGATAAGATAAGCAGGATGTGTCTCTTTGGGATTATACAGACTGGTAGGATGGAATTGGACAAACTCCATATCTTTGACCAAACCTTTTGCACGATAAACCATGGCTATGCCATCTCCTGTTGCTATCTCCGGATTGGTAGTAGTAGCATAGACAGCTCCCGTACCACCCGTAGCCATCAAGGTAATACGGCTGAGATATGTATCAATTTTCTGTGTATCGGGATTGAGAACATAGGCTCCATAGCATTTAATATCAGGGGTTCTGCGTGTGACATGTACACCTAAATGGTGTTGTGTAATCACTTCGACCGCAAAATGATTTTCAAGTACCTCAATATACGGATTGTTTCTCACTGCTTGTATCAGTCCTCGTTGTATTTCTGCTCCTGTATCGTCTGCATGATGTAGGACACGAAACTCCGAGTGACCTCCTTCGCGATGGAGGTCAAAAGAGCCGTCTGGTTGTTTATCAAAGTTGACTCCCCAATTCACTAATTCTTCTATGCCTCTTGGTGCATTGCGTACCACTTGCTCCACCGCCATTGGATCGCTCAACCAATCTCCTGCCACCATCGTATCGTGGATGTGTTTCTCAAAATCATCCACAGCCAGATTGGTCACAGAGGCTATTCCTCCTTGTGCTTTGGTGGTATTTGCTTCTTCGAGTGTTGTCTTGCAGCAGAGTGCTATTTTGTATTTTTCAGTTCGTGCCACTTTGAGTGCAAAACTCAATCCTGCCACACCGCCACCGATAATTAAAAAATCGTATTTTTTTGTCATAGTACTTATATTTATCTTGGTTTGCATAGTGCAAATACGCTAATTCGTGCTCCTCTAAAGCGGCGCATTGCTTTGATGCAAGACTTTATTGTTTCTCCTGTTGTGATTAAATCATCTACTACCAATATGTGTTTATGATACATTTGTTCTGGATGATTCACCTCAAAAGCATCTGCCACATTGGTTTTTCGTCCCTCTTTATCTTGCAGTGCTTGTTTGGGTGTATTTTTTACGCGTCTCACATGAGTGGTATCCACTGGTATTCCTGTTATTTCTCCTATTGCTCGCGCTATATATTCGGATTGATTATAGCCTCTACTACGCATGCGTTTTTTATGCAATGGCACAGGTATTATAAGGTCGATTCCATCAAAGAAATCCGTACAAATAAATTCTCTTGCAGCTTCTTGTGCCAATTGATATCCAATCATGGGTTGATCTGCATATTTCATTTGGTGCATTACGAGTCTTATAGGGTGATTCTTCTCGTAATACAAGAATGCTGCTCCTCGTTCAAAGCGTGGTATTTTTCTAAATATCTCTTCCACACTATTTGCGCGCAAGACAGCATGTTCTGTGCGTGGCAGTTTGTTAATGCAATCAGTACAAAACAGCTTCTCATTACGCTCATCTGATAGTTCTTCAGATGAATCCACATAACTGCCGCACATAGGACAGACTCGTGGATAGAAAATAGATGCGCAAGCGGCATAAATACCTCTTGCGCATCGTTTTATTTCGCTATAGAGTGACACCTGTCTTGAATATGGCTATTTCACGGTAACCATTCTTTTCATTATTTGTTTTAGTGCCGTTTGCAACCGCGATTACATAGTCTGCAAATCGCTTTGCCACTTCTTCCATTGGTTCTCCTTCTGCTATTACTCCTGCATTGAAGTCTATCCATTGTGGTTTATTTTTATAGAGTGCAGAATTGGTCGAGATTTTCATAGTAGGCACAAATGTGCCGAATGGCGTACCTCTACCCGTTGTAAAGAGTACCACATGGCATCCAGCCGCAGCAAGCGCAGTAGAAGCCACGAGGTCGTTACCTGGAGCTGAAAGCAGGTTAAGTCCTTTCACTTGCAGTCTTTCTCCATATGGAAGCACACCGCGCACCAAAGACTTACCACATTTCTGTGTACATCCGAGTGCTTTATCCTCGAGTGTAGAAATTCCTCCTGCCTTATTACCCGGACTTGGGTTTTCACCCACCGGTTCGCCATGACGCAAGAAATAATCCTTGAAATCATTGATAAGACTTACCGTTTGGTCGAATAGTTCGCGTGTAGCGCAGCGGTCCATAAGTATTGTTTCGGCACCAAACATCTCTGGTACTTCAGTTAAGATTGTTGTTCCGCCTTGCGCAACGAGATAATCACTAAGCACACCTAATAGTGGGTTGGCTGTGATACCACTAAAGCCATCCGAACCACCACATTTGAGTCCTATACGCAGTTCGCTAAGCGGACATGGCACGCGTTTATCATGCTGCATCTTAGTATATAACTCGCGGAGGATAGGCATACAATATTCTACTTCGTCTCCTTGTATTTGCTGACTAACAACAAACTTAACACGGTCACGATCATAATCGCCACAGAATTGCTCAAACACATCAGGTTGATTATTCTCACATCCCAATCCTACCACTAAGATTGCACCAGCATTAGGATGATGAACCATATCGCGGAGGATTTTCTTGGTATTCTCATGGTCATCGCCTAATTGTGAGCAACCGTAGTTATGAGGAAAGGCGAATATCTTATCCGAACCTGTCTCTTGACGCAAGCGCTCTGCACATTTCTGCACGATGCCATTGACACAACCAACGGTAGGGATAATCCACACTTCGTTACGAATACCCACTTGACCATCTTTGCGACGATACCCCATAAAAGTCCTGTTTTCATCGGGTATATTTAGCACTACTTCCTGTGGATGATAGTCATAAGAAAGCAGCCCCTCTAAGTTGGTTTTAATATTATGCTCATTCATCCAACTGCCTGCTTTCTTTGCTTCTTTGGCATGACCGATAGGGAATCCATATTTGACCACATTCTGCCCTTCTTGCAGGTCTGTGATGGCTATTTTATGTCCAGCAGGCACATCCTCGAGCAAGGTTATTTGCTTGCCGTCCACCTCTATTATTTCTCCTGCTTTTTGCGGCTGTATTGCTACAACCACATTATCTGCAGGATTGATTTTTAATATTGTTGTCATATAATGTTGCCTTATAAGGTCATTATTACAAAATGGTCTTTACAGTCTCAAGCATTCCTTTTGCTTGGATATCATTAAGGAATCCCTCTACCATAGCGGTAAGTCCTGGTATTTCATTGAGGTTCTGCTTGCTCTCTTTCCAAATAATATCTGTTGCGCCGAGTACACCTTCTGCCACCTTGTGTGTATCATTGGTAGCCCATAATTGTGCGAGTAAGTCCATAATCTCTTGTGCATCATTTGGTTGGATAGGAGCTCCATCCTCGCGCACACCGCCTTTGTAGTAAGTGATGATAGCAGCCAAACCGAGTACTAATCCCTTAGGCAACTCACCCTTACGCTCGAGGTACACTTTGAGTCCTGGCAGATCGCGTGTCTCGAATTTAGGGAACGAATTAAGCATGATGCTTGTTACAGCGTGGTCTACATAAGGGTTGTTAAAACGCTCTAACACGCTCTCGCCGTATGCTTTGAGTTCATCTTTTGGCAGATTGAGTGTCTCAAGCAATTCCTCGAACATCACCTTATTAATATATTTACCGAGCACCTCATGATTGCAAGCATCGCGAACAATATTCACGCCACTAAGGTATGTAACAGGACTGAGGACAGTGTGAGGACCGTTAAGCAATGTTACTTTGCGCTCGTGGTATGGTTTCTCACTCTCTGCGATAAGCACATTGAATCCTGCTTGGTTAGCTGGGAACTCGGCCTCTAACTCTTCGATAGACATATTCTCTGGTTTCTCAATTACCCAGAGGTGGAAAATCTCTGCCTGCACAACGAGGTTATCGTTATAGCCCACTTTATCTTGAATAGCTGCAATATCTTTTCGTGGGAATCCCGGAACGATGCGATCCACGAGAGTAGCACACACATAGTTATAGTTCTCAAACCACTCTTTAAATCCCTCATAGTCGGCGCCAAGATCTTCTTTCCACAATTCAATATATTGACGGATACAAGCCTTTAGGTGGTGTCCATTGAGGAAGATAAGCTCGCAAGGCATTAGGATAAGACCTTTCTTAGGGTCACCATTAAAAGTCTTATAACGACGATAGAGCAACTGTACCAATTTACCCGGATAGGAAGCTGCTGGTGCGTCTGTGAATTTACAAGCTGGATCGAAAGTAATACCTGCCTCGGTGGTGTTAGATATAACAAAACGCATCTCAGGCTGCTCTGCCAACGCCATGAATGCAGCATTTTGGCTATATGGGTTGAGCGCACGAGATATCACATCAATACGCTCCAAGGTATTTACTGCTTCACCTTTGAGACGACCCTGTAAGTTAACATGATAAAGACAATCCTGACCATTAAGCCAATCAACCATTCCTTTCTCAATAGGCTGAACCACTACTACCGAACCATTAAAGTTCGTTTTAGCATTCATATTCCACACTATCCAATCCACGAAAGCGCGAAGGAAATTACCTTCACCGAACTGAATAATTTTCTCTGGCATAATGCTCTTAGGAGCTGTTAACTTGTTAAGTGCTTTCTTCATAATCTTAAATTTGGGATGATATTGGACAACAAGTATTTATTTCTGCCGCAAAGTTACTCTTTTTTTTTCATTCTTGCAATATGTATTTATCATTTTTCGCTTAAAAACGCGAATATTTGCACATTTCAAGTTTTTTTTGTACCTTTGCGCACTCATTCCGCTAATTTTTACACAATGCGGACAAGCGAGATACATTATTTTTTTAACCAAATACAATAGAAATGTCCTTACAATGTGGTATCGTAGGATTACCTAATGTGGGTAAATCTACACTCTTTAATTGCTTAAGCAACGCCAAGGCTCAATCAGCCAACTTCCCTTTCTGCACTATTGAACCGAATGTGGGTGTTATCACCGTTCCAGACGAGCGCCTTATCAAACTCGGAGAGATATGCAATCCGGAGCGCGGGATAATTCCAACCACCGTTGAAATCGTGGATATTGCCGGTTTGGTAAAAGGTGCAAGTAAGGGTGACGGACTGGGTAATAAGTTCCTCGCCAACATCCGTGAGACAGACGCTATTATTCATGTGCTACGTTGTTTTGATGACCCGAATGTAATCCATGTAGATGGTTCTGTCAATCCTTTGCGCGACAAAGAGATTATTGACACAGAATTACAACTGAAGGACTTAGAAACAGTGGAGTCTCGTATTCAGAAGTGCGAAAAAGTAGCCAAGGCAGGCGGAGACAAGCAAGCAAAATTAGCTTTAGAGGTTCTTCTGCGCTATAAAGAAGCACTCTCGCAAGGGCTGAACGCACGCACCGTTGAGTTAATCAACAAGGACGAAGAGGCATGCGCTAAAGACTTCTTCTTGCTCACTAATAAGCCTGTTATGTATGTTTGTAATGTGGACGAGACAGCGGCAGTAAGTGGTAATGCGTATGTAGAACAAGTGCGCGAAGCTGTAAAGAACGAGAATGCACAAGTGATTGTAGTGGCTGCGAAGATAGAGAGTGAGATAGCCGAGTTAGAGACTTACGAAGAGCGTCAGATGTTCCTTGAGGAGATTGGTTTGCAAGAATCAGGCGTGAACCGTCTCATCAAAGCGGCATATGCGCTATTAGAGCTCCGTACTTTCCTTACGGCAGGTAGTGACGAAGTGCGCGCTTGGACTTTCAAAGCAGGATACAAGGCACCACAATGTGCAGGAGTTATTCACTCGGATTTCGAGAAAGGATTTATCCGCGCGGAGGTTATTAAATACGAAGATTTTGTGGCATTAGGTGGCGAGTCACAATGCCGCGCCGCTGGTAAATTATCTACAGAAGGTAAGGAATACCTTGTTCAAGACGGAGATATCATGCACTTCTTATTTAATGTCTAACCACTCACTACTATGATTGAGCATATTTTATCTATTGCCCCTTGGATGGGTATTATATTGATTATTATCGGTTGTGTGGCACTTATCAAAGGTGCTGACTGGTTAGTTGAAGGTGCATCTTCTATTGCTAAAAGATTTGGCATCAGCGATTTGGTCATTGGTTTGACTGTTGTTGCTTTAGGTACTTCGATGCCCGAGTTTGTGGTCAATATGGTCTCTGTTGCCAATAATGCTACCGATTTAGCCATAACGAATGTGTTAGGTTCAAACATCATCAATGTCTTTATTATACTGGGGCTATCGGCAGTCGTTTATCCTATCGCGTCTCAAAAGCGTTCTCGCCATTTTGACATTCCCTATTCTATATTAGCAGCGATTGTTGTGCTCGTTTGCGTGCTCATCAATGGAGATGGCATTAACCGCGCTGCTGGTATTGTCATGGTCATTCTATTCGTTGTTTTCTTGCACAATACATTCAAAAATGCCAAAAGCACCGACAATCCTCAAGAAGAGACTATTGTGGCGCAACCACAACCCGCGTGGAAAGCGCTCATAGCTATTGTAGGTGGTTTATTGGGATTGATTATCGGTGGAGAACTCATTGTGAAGAGTGCTGTGGATATTGCCACTCGTTTGGGTGTATCGGAGGCTATTATTGGTTTGACGATAGTTGCTCTGGGCACTTCATTACCAGAATTGGCCACCTCTGTTATTGCAGCGATGAAGAAGAACGCAGACATCGCATTGGGTAATGTGATTGGAAGCAATATATTCAATATATTCCTGATTTTAGGAACGAGTGCTGTTATCAAGCCCTTACCTGCTTATCAGGGTTTGGCACTGGATGCCTGCATGGCAGCATTGGGTAGCGTACTTGTTTGGTTGTTTATCAAAACGAATAGACAGCGCAAACTGACGCGTTGGGGTGGCGCAACACTCTTGCTATGCTACGCAGCCTATCTCACTTATCGTATTGTCACTCTCTAAGCATTGATTATCTAAACCGCGGTTTTTATGAAATCGCGGTTTTTTGTACAATTATCAGCAAAACTGATAAGAGAGTATCTAAAAAAGCAGTACCTTTGCACCGTAAAAACAACCAAAAACTTTCAAAACAATGAAAACTATCTATGAATGTTCACGCAGTAAGGCTATGAATTACCTTACCATCGCAGGATTTGTTATTATTATCGCATGTATCGCTTACTCCTTGTACATGACGATTAATCAACATATGCCTATTTGGGAAGGTGTGCTTGTAATCCTCATTCTTGTAGGTGCGCTCTTTGCGCCTTTCCTTACCTATCCGCAATATATTATTGTGACGGACGAGGGAATTGGCATTCACACTCTCGCGCGCACGCGTTTTATTCCTTATTCTAATATAGAAACGATTGAACGCTTGGACAAATTAAGCTTACCGGGGGGGCCTATCCGCCTAAACTTTATCCGTCTCTTTGGTATCAGCGGTATGTTAGGTCATATCGGTTGGTTTAAAAATAGCCAGATTGGTATTTTCCGCGCATATATAACTGACACAGACAAAGTATTCCTCATTCGCCTCAAGCAAGGCAAACCCATTGCCATCAGCGTGAGCGAACCCGATGATTTTATGCCTTACCATCTTAAGAGAAGAGATACGAATTATTCGATGAAATCGTAAATTATGGACACATTATACGCTTTTTCCACTGCTTTGCTACAAGCCAGACAGAGAAAAAACAAAACGCAAGAACAAGTAGCATGGGCTATTGGCGTCTCTCATGCCACTTATAACGCATGGGAATGTGGGCATCGCTTATGTCCATATAAGCATATTATTGCACTCATAAATTATTTCAACGATGAGCAATTAACACGAAGCATGCTGCGTATCCTACTTACGCTACAGCACAATATGGCAGGATTAAACAAGATGTCTAAGGAAGAAATAACAAGATACTACTTGAAGATCATAAGCCTATTAGCAGACGAATGTGCAGCGTGGCTAAACGAGCAAAAATAAAGAAGTATTACTACCGTAAGTACATCTGCATAGAGAAACACATCCAAATTTATACTTTTTTTATACAACACACATCACCCAACATGCAGTGTATGAGCATATTGGGTGATTTTACATGATACTTTTCGCCGCGTGCCTCTTGCGCACACGATAAAAAGTATGTATCTTTGCGCCGTAATTAGTTTTAACCCAATTGTATCATGAAACGAATTCTTATTGGTTTATTCTGCCTTCTTTGTAACTATTCGTTAGTTTTTTCCGCTGTTCTAAACACCTGTAACGGAAAGATTACCAACAATAACGACTCTCCTGGTAGTATTGCTTATCTCATTTGGGCCACCGAGCCTAATGGGGATGTGAGCATTCGCATCGTTGGCCATAATGGTGACGCTATGACAGCATTTAGAGGAAATGGTATGCAGCATAATGGATTTTATTACACTTCGCTGCCTGCCAATAAATCTTTTATGCTTACCGACTCTATGAATATTACCATCAATACGGAGAAGACCGAGATTCGTTTGGTACCAAAGGCTAATTTCAAACCCAAGCAAGGCGATTTAATTCGCTTCATGAATAAGAATATTGAATGGAAAACAGCGCAAGAGAGTAATGCCTACAAGGGTTCTTATGCCATCAGTTATTATTACGGCGATCAATGCGCTCAGTTAGCTATACCAAGCATTATTAGCATTGCTGAGGATGGAACGATTCAATTCAATCCAGTAGAATATGCAGATGGTTATTTGGTGTATATCTACCAAGGCAATGTATTAATGGATACCAAATCCGTAACCAATGGTTCGGTCATCCCATTCTCGTCCTATAACCCAACTACTTATAGCGTTCGCTTGCAAGCTCTGGGTTGGTCTTCTTCCTATACCAATTCCGAATTATCCGATCCCGTGGACTGGACTCCAGCCCCAGAACCGCTGCCACTCTCTGACTTATGCGGTGTTCCTATTGGTAGTGGTAACACAGCCGCTACACTCAGTTGGCAAACCAATCAAAAAGGTGAGATTATCATCACGATAGATGGAGATGACGGCACTTATTTCAGAGGTGCTAATGGTATGGCCAATGCTGAGTTAAGTGAGTTCTCTGTGGGTAATTCTCCTGCATCAGCATACTTCACACGAATGTATGAAGGCGACAACAGCAAATCTTTCACCCTCATTCCACGCACCGACGCCACATTGCCTTATGGTTCTAAAATTCGCTATGGCGGTACGATTGCTTGGAAAACGGCACAAAATACCAACGCCTATGGCAGTTACTCAATGGAATATATCTATGGTACAGTCTGCCCTACCCTGGACACTCCTGTCATCAAAGAGATTACGGACCAACGAGCTATTCTATTCGATAAAATAGAGAATGCCACCAGTTATGTAGTGAATATCTACCGCGATGAGTTATTGGTTTATAACCAAACCGTTGCGCCAATGGATATACTCAAATTCTATCCTATTACCACCGACACCTATGCGGTTTACCTCACGGCTAAATCGCCTGCATACCAACCAGCCACCTCTGTGGAACCCTATTTATGGTATGTAGAGGGAACGGGTGAGGACTTGAATCAAAGTGCTGTCTGCGATAAGACGGTTAGCACCGAGCATGGCGGCATCTACTTATCTGTAGAGACCGATGAGGAAGGTAATATTCTCTGCACTTTATCCGGTCCTAATAACCCTACTTGGCGTGGACAAGGATTGCGAATTGAGTCGCTGACGATCCAAGGTAACTCCTTGCAGAATTATTTTGACAAGCAAGATGGATTCTTACATACACCAACCATCGTTTTCCTGCCTAAGTTAGGTTCACCAAACATCCAAGGCGGCGATGTAATCAAATACAATGGTAATGTAGAGTGGTATGTGACCGTAGAGGGAGAAGAGAGTAGTCCTTGGATTAGCAATTTCTCTTTTGAATACGTATATGGCACCACTTGTGGTATTATCCTACCTCGTTTGGAGACACCAACCATTGTTTCCATCGACGAGAAAGGACTGATTGATTATCTGGAAGTGGAAAATGCACATTCGTATGTAGCACATTTCTACGATGAAGATTGGGTGTATATCGATAAGCAAACCATTGATAAGAACACAAGCATACAAAAGACTACTGCCGTCATTCCTGGTTTCACTTATTTGGTTAAACTCCAAGCATGGCCTATCGTGGGCAGCACAGAGTACCGCGAGAGTAAGTTATCCAGCGCAGTAGAATGGTATTTCCCAATGCTCACGGGCATAGAGCAAACCATCCAAGACGATTATCTATATCGCTTATACACCATTGAGGGTTATCTATTGCGAGATCAATGCACGAAAGAAGATATCCAGAATATGGATCTACACGGTTTATTCATACTACAACACCCAACTCAAACTCAAATCATTTTATTGCCATGAAACGCATCTTATCTCTCCTTATAGGTTTTTTAGTATGTAGTATATTCTCTGTACATGCGCAGATGGACACGGAGTTCTGGTTCGCCGCTCCTTCACTAACCACCGAGCACCAAGTGGAGCATATATACCTCACCTTAGTTGCGTATGACGAAGACGCGGAAGTGGAAGTAACGATGCCTGCAGCGGGCATTACCATCATGCCTAAAAGCACATTAGAGGCGCAACGCGTATATCAAATATCACTCAAGAAGACCGTTAATGAGAATACGGCTATCTACAATCAGGTATATGCTACTTTGGCCAACCAAACCGTGCAACAACGCGGTATTCATATTCAGTCATCGGCGAAAATCACCGCCTATTTGGTAACGACCAACTCCAATAGTGAAATTTACACCCTTAAGGGTACGCATGGTTTAGGAACCGACTTCATCGTTCCTATGCAATGGCGTTATCGTTGCGGTACGCTCAATAGCCAAGCGGCTGGTTCTGATACCAATATGAAAGCACACGCTTCTATCGAAGTAGTGGCGACAGAAGATGACACACAAGTGACATTCATCACCCGTGTACCTACCAACGAGAGCGATATGCCTGGCACCTTTACCGTCACACTCAATAAAGGCGAGACATACGCTATTCAATCTCGCCAAGACGATACGCCAGAGAACTTATTATTGGGCGGAACACGTGTCATGTCCAATAAACCGATTGCAGTCAACTCCACCGACGATACAGCAACAAACTTCCTCACAAATGGGTGGGGAGATAAGGATTTAGTGGGAGACCAGTTGGTACCTACCGATTTTGCATCCAGCCAATATATTGTGGTGGCAAATAACTCTGTCAATAATGGTCGTTTAGAGTATGCTTATCTATATGCTATCGACCAAGACACCACAGAAATATACACACATAATGGTAATGCGGAGGTCTTTGTAGGAGCCATCACGCCTGATAATCCTATAGAGGTTAAACTAACACCGATGGTAGCGCAACCATTCTATACCAAGGATGGTAAACCATTCGTTTTCTTCCAACTAACGGCTAATCTCAACGGTACCGAGATGGGAGGAACCATGCTTCCAAGCATCAACTGTTCAGGTTCACCACAGGTATCCTACATGCCTGTATTGAATACCATGACAGTACATGTCTCTATCCTCACACGCACAGAAAATATCGGTTCATTCGTGGTGAATGGCTCTACATACGATTTGCCAGCTTCGCTGTTCCAACCCGTGCAAGGTTATCCTGAATGGTCCTATGCAGCCTGTGTACAAATCAACGTGCCATCCAAGAAACGAACGATTAATATTGCCAATACCAAAGGTGTATTCCACTTAGGTATTCTGGACACAGGTAGCGGTTCTAGTTCGTATGGTTTCTTCTCCAACTACGCAGGATTGGATATGCAAGTATTCATTGACCAAGATTATTACTACGAAGGAGAAAACCTCACGCTTGCGTTGCAGTCGGGCGAACTATTTGACTCCATCGTATGGACAGGTCCTCGTGGTGAGTTTGGTATCAATAACACAAATCCTGTCATCACTGGTCTAACCCGTTTTGATGAGGGTATGTATATCGTAAACGGAACGCACAAAGAGGGTTGCGAAGTAACGCCTGACACATTCTATATTAACATACTCAGTGAATTAGACACCACGCATATCTATGCCTGCGCGAAGGACTCAATGGTTATCCATTCGCAGTTATTGCCACCTTGTGCATGGTTTGAAGATAATAATTTCTTGCCGCAGCGCGAAGCAGATACCTTGCATATCGTGCCAGAGAAAGAGGCCACCTATATGATTAGTGGATTTAAGAAGGGTGTAAACATCATGCAATGGAATGCATTGGATGTGCAACTCAATACGGCCGATAGTTTGATTGTATGGCAACAAACATTTGACCACCTACTCTTGGGTGTTGAGTACCGATTATCTGCGCATTTCACAGCCTTACAAACCAACTCTGTAGCGCCGAAAATCATCCTACAAATAGGCGAAGAACGTAGTCCTATCATCGCCGTACCGAATGACACCATGGGTGTGGAATACACGCTTTCATTCACCCCAAGCGAACCTTCCACCACGGCATATATCATCGTTAAAGCACCTAAAGACGGACGTTCCTTCCGCATCGACGAGGTGGCTCTGCATCCTATTTTGCCGGGCCAAACAACGATTGCTCTGCACCTCATTGATGCACCGCAACCTGTTATCACTGGTGACACCTTATTATGCAATGATTTTGTTGAACTAAGTGCCTCTTACCCTGCTGACTCATACCTATGGAGTACAGGCGAGACAGATTCAGTCATTATCGTAAGCACACCAGGCGAATACTCTTTGCAGACAGAGACACAAGGTTGCGTACGCTATAGCGAACCCATCACGGTGAAGAGTGTGACACGCAAGACATTTGCTTTGGATTCTGTAGCTACAATCTGTGCAGGCGATGCATCGGTCATCATTCCATTCACAGCTCAGTCAGATGCAGCCGATTACTGCGATATTCATTTTGATAGCAATGCCCAACAAGCCGGATGGAACGATATCACCAACGCCCCAATTACCAACGGCGAGATAGTCCTTACGATTCCTGCTGGTATGGAACCGGGTTACTACCACGGTTATGTGACAATCACCAATGATAGTTGTGCAGGCCAATCGCCATTAGATTTCCGCCTTACCATCCTCTACTCCGCTTCTATCTTCGCACAACGATGGAATGATATCCTCGGTATCAAGAATGCCGCGTATAATGGAGGCTATGAGTTCGTCGCTTTCGAGTGGTATAAAAATGGAGAATTGATGATTGGGGAGAATAACTCGTATATCTACGAACCTAACCAATTCCAAACGGGAGATACATATCGTGCTCTATTGACACGCGCGGACGGATTCCAAATGTTTACATGCGAGTACGTACCCGAGTATATCTCGTACGAGGACGATGGTCTGGAGAGCACCTTTAATATCGTAGGTCAATCCGTTTCACGCCCCACTAGTGCTGGCTTCTATATTGTATATAAAAACGGAGAGGCAACAAAAATTATCAGACAATGAGAAATAGTTGGTTTATCATATTACTCTTCTTATCTTTCTCCTTATCTGTCTCGGCACAGATAGGTACGCGGTTTTGGTTTGCGGCTCCCTCACTGACGCACACGCACGACGAGAGTATGAATTCGCAGTATGCCAAATTCTGCTTCTCTACTTACGAACAGGCTGCTACCATCACCATTTCGCAACCTGGTATTATTGATCGTTCCCACCCTCGCTATTTTGCGCCTTATACCATCACACTGCCTGCTAACAGCACCGTGGATGTATTACTCAGTCATGTGGGGATCAATCGTGCAGAAGCGCGTAAATCGGTGCCGTATGGCATTTATATCGAGTCTGATGAGAATATATCCGTCTATTTTGCGCAAGTGAATAATAATAGTGAGGTTTATACCCTCAAAGGTCAGAATGCTTTAGGTTTGGATTTCATCGTGGGCATGCAGCGCACACTGCCTAACGCGCACGGAGGATTACCTTCGGTAGAGATAACCGCTACAGAAGATAATACAATAGTTAATATTGAGAGCCCTGTAGTGACGGCTAACAACCCCAATAGGCAATGGTCCATCACCTTGCAGAAAGGAGAGGTATATACGATTGTAGGCGCTAATGCTCGCGCTGACGCACACCTAGCAGGCATGCATATCACCAGTAATAGACCTATTGTGGTCAATTCCACAGACGATTCTGTCTCCTCTTGGGGACAAGACTTATGCGGTGATCAGTTAGTGCCTACCAATTTAGCAGGAACCGAATACGTAGCCTTCCGCAATACAGCAGAGCATGAGAAGATATACGTGCAAGCCACACAAGATGGCACGCAGTTATCATTCAATGGGCAACGCCAAAACATCCTCAATAGAGGCGAGACACGTATTATCTCACTCACGGAAGATGTCAATTATATTCAGTCTGACAATCATCAGTCATTCGTAGTATGGCAACTAACTGGGGTCGGTGGTGAAACCGGTGCCTCACAGTTACCGAAACTATCCTGTACGGGTTCGTCCAAAGTCGTTTATGTACGTCGTTTTGCCTCTGCTCCGCAAGTAACGATTATTGTCAAGACCGAATACACCGCCTATTTCAAAGCGAATAATAACAATCAAATCACCGCCAGTGATTTCCAACCCCTTACCTATGCACCGCAGTGGAGTTGGTGTCGTAAGAACCTCACGCCTGAGCGTGCCACAGGTTACCTTAAGGTAAGCAATGATAGCACGGAATTCCAGATGAGTGTATTGGACTGTGATGGAGGAACATGTACCTTCGGTTATTTCTCCGATTATAATGCCGCTACGTTGTATCCTGTTGCAGATAAAGAATACTATACCATCGGCGAGACGATTCATTTGAGCTTGCAGGATTCTGTTTTGTATAACGATATTCAATGGACCTTACCCGATGGTAGCACACTTACGGGTTCCCAAGTAACGGTGACAGCTCAAGCAGCGCATAATGGTTTCACATACGTCAAAGCCGTTAGTCGCGAAGGTTGCTCTTTGGCGCAGGATAGCTTCCCTATCCTCATTCATATCTTGGAATCCCAACGCATAGATAGCACCGTATGTGATACCTTGGGTATCGCCCAAGACTCTGTGGAGTTAGTGCCTACATTGCGCCCAGGATATAATATCCTCTCGCTCACGAACGATACGTCTATCACCTGTACTGCACAAGCGCAAGAGGTATGGCGTGCGAGCGCCGAAGTACGGAATGGTCAGCGATACCAAGTGGATATCCAATTAGCCTCAGCCAATAACACACGCCGCCCACGCGTGGAAGTGAAGGTTGATCAACAAACAGTGGGAAATACCATTTTCCCAACCACAACGGCCACGCCTATCTCCTTCGAATGGACCGCCACCACAAGTGGAACAGCCGTATTGGCTATTCATACCGTGCAGGGAAGTACCAATAACTCCACCTTGCTGATAGGCAAACCATCCTTCGCTCCGCTTTTTGAAGTGAATGATTCTATCGTCTATTCGCTCATCGAGTGCCTACCTGTTACACCTGACACCACACCAGTACTACCGCCAGATACTACACCCGTATTGCCGCCAGACACCACGCCGGTAGAACCGCCTGTAACATATAATCTGCAAGTGGCATTGGATACCTATGACTGCACAATATGCGATGGAGATTTGGTACCCGAGATACCTTATACAATCATAGAAGGAGAAGTGCATCAGATAGATGTGAATGGTACATGGGAGAACTACTCTCCAAGTCAAACGATTGTCTATAATCAATCCTTCACTCCTGGCACTTATACCCTGCCACTCGTCTTCTGTGATACCACGCATCAGATATGCACGGATGCGCTCGTCTATACCATTCGCGTACTATACCAACCCTTGCAAATCTTCACGCAAAAATGGGATAATACTTTAGTGGCTTATAATATCGACTATAGTGGTTACCAATTAGATTTATATAACTACCAATGGTATCGCAATGGGCAAGCGATTAGCGGCGCGCAACAGTCCTTCCTTTACATGGAAAACGGATTCACACCAGGCGACTCGTTCTACCTCACCGCCACTTTCCGCAATGCCAAAGGCGAAGAAGAGGTGATGCAGACTTGTCCTTATATACCTGTACCTATTGCGCCAGCACAAACGCGCATTTACCGATTGGATGGCACAATGGTCAACGAAATTTCCTCACCCGGATTTTATATTATTACTAACGGCACATATCAACAAAAAATCATTACACAATAATGAAAAAGGTTTTCTATATATTTCTTTTAGTCTTCATGGCTCTACCTTTGATAGCGGCCCCTGCTAAAACCAAGAAAGCAGACAAAGGTCATCGTCAATACATTACTTTTTGGGGAGGTTTGGGTTATTCTTCTCTCATACACTCCATAGATAATACGCATGTGCCCGGGGGTATTGGAGGTGAGATAGGCGTAGGCTACGAATATGACATACGCAATCTCCTTTTGCAAACTGGAGTAGAGTTGCAGTTCCTTAGTTCGCGTACTGACTTGACCGCGCCTATGCAGGAAAACCTTGATTTTGTGTACACACCACTTAATCATCCGCTTACCTACCACTATCGTTTTCAGTCGTGGGAGGAGCGGCAGCAGGCAATGATAATAAATATACCTATCCTTGTCGGCTATCGCTTTGCTGATTATTGGTATGTTAAGGGTGGTCTGAAAGTAGGTATGGCTGTCATGGGTAAAGCCAAAGTGGATGCGGCATGTGACCTCACCTATTCGGACCCGGAGATGATAGGAGAGATAACAGATGGTCACTACGCAGGTCAGTACACTTTTACCTCTTCACCTTCTATGGCTTTGGGCATTAATATAGCCCCAGCTGTCGAGTTAGGTATTTATTTAGACCAGTGGTTGCCTGCATCTGCCAAGGCACGCCCTGTTTTTGGTAGTCAACAGAAAGGGAAAAGAGGCAAAAGAGCGCCGGAGTACCTGCCTTCGTCTTTTAGATTAGCTGTTTTTGCTGAATGTAATGCGCTTAATATCAATACCAATCAAGAGGCGCAACCTATGCTGGATATGTCCAAGATGGATAGGCCTAACGAGGTTCAAGTGAATGGACTTTTCGGAACCAAGCCTGCCAAAGAATTAGCGGTTCATAATTTTATGGTAGGTGCCAAGTTTACTTATCTCTTCTCTATGAACAAAGCCCCACGCAAGAGCAAACCTAAGAAACCCAAAACATCATCTACCATACCTCCAAAAACCACACCTACTCCAGAACCTATTGAGGAGATCATTCCTGAGGAGACTCTTGATACTTTGCACATGGGCGATGAGATAGTGATGAAGGAGCAACCTATTGTCATCCAAGACTTACTCTTTGATTTCCGTACCGCTAATATTATCCCAAGTTCGATAAAGTCTCTGAACGAACTCTTACAACTCATGCAACGGCATGAAGATATTCGTATCATGCTTGTCGGCCACACCGACTCCATCGGTTCGGCATCCTTCAACCTGCGGCTCTCTGAGCAGCGCGCACAAGCGGTTAAGACTTATCTCATCAAGAACGGCATAGACGCTTATCGTATAGAGACAGAGGGCCGTGGAGCTACCGAGCCTATTGATACCAATCAAACAGAAGAAGGCAGACAGAACAACCGCCGCGTTGAATTTACCATCATTAACGAGGAATAACTATGCGCTATCCATCTCACTTTCAAGCATATCTGCATACAGTTTTTATTCTCTGTGTGTTGTATTTCTGTGCTCCTTTGTCGTATGCCACGCATTATTTGAGTGTGGGCGGTCAAGTTGGGTACTCCGGTACGCATTATGGATTGTCGGAGTCCTCTCCTATTGGCAATAGTCTGTGGGGGAATGGTTGCCACGCAGGCCTTGGGATTGGCTACGAATTGGAATATCGCCATTTTCTCTTCTCCGTGGGTGCCGGCATTGCATACGGCAATAGTTTCGCAGGATACGCACAAGAGGTTTTTCTGCCAGACCAAAACGATAATGATCATGGTTCGCTCAATGACTATGACAATATCTATGACCTCTATCGCACTACCGATACGGATTGGTCATATCAGTCGTATCAATTGGTTGTTCCTCTTTTTGTAGGTTTTGAATTCGCGTCTTTCTACACGAAAGTAGGTGCTGTCTTTTCTGTGCCATTTGGTGGTCGAATCGAAGAGCGGACATTAGTAACGGACAAGGCTGATTATCATGCTTTTGACGAGGATTTTAATAGCCACCCTTTGGTACCTCTTGGGCAAACACCCCACAAAATGGATAGCAAGGGCACTTTCTCTCTTTTGCAACTCTCACCTGCCATTGAACTGGGGTATAGCCTTGCCTTAACCCGGGGTAAGTTGCGTATAGGTCTCTATGCTGAGTACGGTGTGCTTAGCCTGCAAGCACCGTCCATAGTGGCAGACCTACAATATTGGTCATTCGTACAGCAGAGTACTGAATTGCAGGCTGGAATACGCTTTACCTACCTGCTCCCAGGTACGCAACGCAAGTTCCCATGCCGGTGCCTCATACAATAGATCAACAAAACAAAAAACAACAAAAAATCCCTTAATCCCTAATCGCTAAACACCAAACTTCGAAAAATACTTGCATATATGCAATATTTTTACTACCTTTGCAGCCGATTTAAGAAACAGCACACCTCTTTATGTTCATTATTGGAATAGCGGGCGGTACCGGCTCGGGTAAAACAACGGTAGTTAAGAAACTCATAGAACGATTGCCAAAAGGCGAGGTAGTAGTTATCCCACAAGACTCGTATTACAAGGACAGCAGCAATGTGCCGATAGAAGAGCGTCAAAACATCAATTTTGACCATCCTGATGCGTTCGATTGGTGTTTACTATCCAAGCATATAGCATTACTCAAAGAGGGACAGTCTATTGAGCAACCTATCTATTCGTATATTACATGCACACGCCAAGAAGAGACTATCCACATCGAGCCTCGGGAGGTGATTATAGTGGAGGGAATTATGGCATTGAGTGACTCTACTATGCGTAAGCAGATGGACCTTAAGATTTTTGTGGATGCAGATGGTGATGATCGTCTCATGCGTGTGATGAAGCGCGATGTATTGGAGCGGGGTCGTACTGCAGAAGCCGTTATTGAGCGTTACCAGCGTGTGCTCAAGCCTATGCATGAGCAATTCATTGAGCCGTGCAAACGCTATGCAGACCTTATCGTGCCTCAGGGCGGTCACAACAATGCTGCCATCAACATGCTTGCCAAGTTCGTTAAACAACAGCTACGCGAAAACAAAGAATAACTACTCATCAGCTATAGTCTGTGTTCTTTTCTCTTTTCTGGACATATCTAAAAATTGGCACTTTCACCATAGGTGGAGGTTATGCTATGTTGCCTCTTATCAAGCGCGAGATAGTGGATAATAAGCACTGGATAGAGGAAGATGAGTTTCTCAATATGCTTGCTTTGGCGCAGGCGGCCCCGGGACTAATAGCCGTCAACTCGGCCATCTTTATCGGCTGGCGATGTGGCGGCTGGCGGGGTGTAGTAGGAGCCGTTTTGGGCGCGGTGCTACCCTCTTTTCTTATTATTCTTGCTATTGCTATACTTTTCCGCGAATGGAAGACCTTGCCCGAAATGGAAGCTGTATTCAAAGGTATCCGCCCTGCTGTGGTGGGACTCATTGCTGCTCCTTTGGTGAGCATGGCTAATAAAGAGACACGCGGGAGTAGTCATGTTTTCCTGCTAATTTCCTTAGTTGCTGCCCTACTCATATGGCTTGTGGGTGTCAATCCCGTGTGGGTGATTTTAGGCACGATAATCCTCACCCCTCTTACCTTATTCATTCGACAACAAAGAAAATAACCATGTTATACCTGCAATTGTTTCTGAGTTTTTTTAAGATAGGGCTCTTCGGTTTCGGAGGGGGCTTAGCTATTCTCAGTCTCATCCAGATTGAGGTAGAGCAGCATGGTTGGATGACTAATCAGGAGTTTGTAGATATTGTGGCTGTCAGTCAAGTTACTCCAGGTCCTATAGGTATAAACTGCGCCACTTATGTCGGTTACACCGCCACAGGTTCCGTCTGGGGCAGTGTGCTCACCACTTTTGCGGTGGTACTACCAAGTCTGATTATCATGCTCACGCTATGCCGATTATACACATGGTTGAATAAGCGTCTGAGCCATAATAGTTACTGGACACAAACCCTCCATATGCTCCGTTTTGCTGTGATAGGTCTTATCGCTTCGGCAGCCTTGCTACTCATACAGCCCACCACTTTTATTGATGGAGCCAGTTGGACTATCTTCGGCACTATTATCGTATGCGCCTTGTTGCCGCAATGGTTGCCCACCTCAATGCCTGCGCCATGCCATTCACTCATAAGGGTAATCAGTCATCCCATCACACTTATAGTAGCCTCTGGCATCGTTGGCTACATACTCTATCACTAATACTCACACCTTACTTCCTATCTATGCGCCTTACGCATAGCGTAGTAGATTCAACAAAGGCATACTTGCCCTTCCTCAAAGATAGTGCTTCCCAATGGTTTTAACTCGCTGTTAAAATTAGATTTTGCAAATTATCAAACCTCGTTAAAACCTCGTAAAAACCTCGTAAAATACGCGGGGACTTGCGTATGTCAAAAATTTTATGTATCTTTGCAGCCGAAATTAAATTAGTATAAATATCGACTAAAATGAAAGAAATAAGCACTAAAAAACTGATGGAGACCATTATCGAAGGTATCCGTAACCGCAAAGGACAACGCATAGTAACAATCGACCTGAAGAAAATCAAAGAAGCACCCGTGGAGATGATGATCATCTGCGAAGGACAAAGCAACACACAAGTGGCTGCTATCGCAGACGAAGTGGATGATTTCGTTCGCACAAACACACATATACACCCACTCTCCGTGGCAGGAAAAGAAAACGCTGAATGGGTGGCAATGGACTACGGCACGATATTTGTACATATCATGCAGCGAGAACCACGAGCTTTCTATGATATTGAACATCTATGGGCAGATGGCAAAATCAAAGAGCTTGAGGAGATTTTATAATTTAGATTTTACTATATGGAAAAAGAAAGACCAACCAATAACCCGCAGAATGCGAATAACCCGCAGCCCAAAAAGCCACGGCGATGGCTCAGTATCATCCTATACACCTTCGCTTTCATTGTATTGGCATACTATTTCATGGGACAACCCAACACCAAAGGAATCAGTTATACCAAACTTACTTCCTACATCGAAGCAGGTGCAATAGAGAAAATCGAGATATCCAGCGACTTGACCGCCCAAGCCAAAGTGCAGCCACAGCAATACACACTCGTCTTTGGTAGCCAAGGTGAGGGAGAACGCGTCAAAGGAGTACTCAATAGCCAAGTACCTTCTACGGATGAGTTTGCCAAATACATAGACGGCATCAATGAGACACGCAGGACGAACAACCAAGCACCGATTGATGTGACCTACAAGCCAAGCAAAGACACATGGTACTTAGTGCTCATCAACATCCTTCCTTTTGCACTACTCATCCTATTCTTTGTCTTTATGAGTCGCGGCGTAGGTGGCGCAGGCGGTGGTCCCGGTGGTATCTTCGGCGTAGGCAAGGCCAAAGCACAGTTATTCGATAAAGATAAGAAAGACAAAGTAACATTCCAAGATGTGGCAGGTCTCTACGGCGCAAAGCAAGAAGTAGAGGAGATAGTTGCTTTCCTCAAGAACCCAGAGAAATACACCGAGATAGGAGCAAAAATACCTAAAGGAGCCTTGTTAGTAGGTCCTCCGGGTACGGGTAAAACACTCCTTGCCAAAGCGGTAGCAGGCGAAGCCGGCGTACCATTCTTCTCTATGTCTGGTTCAGACTTCGTAGAGATGTTCGTGGGCGTAGGTGCAAGCCGCGTGCGAGACCTTTTCCGCCAAGCCAAAGAGAAAGCTCCCGCTATCATCTTCATCGATGAGATAGACGCCATAGGTCGTGCGCGAGGAAAGAATATGATGACCAACGGCAACGACGAACGAGAGTCCACACTCAATCAGTTACTGACGGAGATGGATGGTTTCGGTACCAACTCAGGTGTGATTATCCTTGCGGCTACCAACCGTGCCGATGTGCTGGACACAGCCCTCTTGCGTGCAGGGCGTTTCGACAGGCAGATACATGTGGAGCTACCTGACCTGCAAGAACGCAAAGAGATTTTCCAAGTACACCTTCGTCCCCTCAAATTAGACGACACTGTGGATATTGACTTCCTCAGCAAGCAAACTCCCGGTTTCTCAGGCGCAGACATCGCTAATGTATGCAATGAAGCCGCCCTCATCGCAGCGCGTAACGAACACAAGCAAGTGGGTAAACAAGACTTCATGGACGCTGTGGACCGTATAGTAGGCGGTTTGGAACGCAAGAACAAAATCATGACCGATGAAGAAAAACGCTCTATTGCTTATCACGAAGCCGGTCACGCTACCATCAGTTGGATGCTCCGCTGGGCTAACCCGCTCGTCAAAGTGACTATCGTGCCACGCGGTATGGCGTTAGGCGCAGCATGGTACTTACCCGAAGAGCGACAACTAACCAACGAAGCACATATATTAGACGAGTTATGTTCGCTCTTGGGTGGACGCGCTGCCGAACAGCTATTCCTCCAACAGACTTCCACGGGCGCACTCAATGACCTCGAACGCGCAACCAAGCAGGCTTACGCGATGGTAGCCTACTATGGCATGAGCGACAAACTGAAAGATATCAGTTACTACGACTCTACAGGACGACATGAGTATGGATTTACCAAACCCTACTCCGATAACACAGCCGAACTGATAGACAAGGAGACCAAACGCATCATCGCCGAACAGATGGCACGCGCAAAAGAAATACTCACTCAGCACGCAGAAGGACACCACCAGTTGGCAGAACTGCTGATAGAGAAAGAAGTCATCACCAGCGAAGATGTGGAGGCTATCCTCGGTCCTCGCCCTTGGAAAAGCCGCGGAGATGAATTGCTCGAAGCGAATGCAGAAATGCAGAAGAAAGAGGAGAAACCAAAACGCAAACGAGCACCGCGGAAGAAGAAAGAGCAAAAAGATGGAAACCAAGAGCCGAAAGAAGATATCTAAATACTCAATACTCAATACTCACTACTCATGAAAAAAGTATTTTTATCACTAATACTACTTGTTTCTGTAGGATCAGTAGTAGCACAAGAAGTAGAGAAATTACCTATTGACCCAGAGGTGCGTTATGGTAAGTTAGAAAACGGATTAACCTATTATATCCGTCATAATGAGCAACCTAAACAGCGTTGCGAATTTCATATAGCACAAGCCGTAGGCGCTATACTCGAAGAAGACCACCAAAATGGACTCGCACACTTCTTAGAGCACATGGCTTTCAATGGAACCGAGCATTTCCCGGGAAAAGGTATCATCAACTATTTCGAATCTATTGGCGTTAATTTCGGCGGAAACATCAACGCTTACACCTCGCTTGACGAGACTGTTTATCGCCTATCGGATGTGCCTACCTATCGCGAGGGAATTATAGACTCAGCTTTGCTGGTGATGCATGACTGGTCATGTGGACTGCTTCTCTTAGAAGAAGAGATAGACGCAGAGCGTGGTGTCATCCTTGAGGAATGGCGTACGGGTCGCACGGCACAACGCCGTATGTGGCGCGAATTGAATGCGAAAATGTACCCCGGCACACAATATGCTAAACGCGATGTGATAGGCGACACCGCCGTCATACTCAACTTCGACTACCAAGCATTACGCGACTACTACACCAAATGGTATGGTCCAGACAACCAAGCCATCATCGTAGTGGGTGATATTGATGTGGATGCTATTGAGGCTAAGATAAGCCCTATGGGCGAATGTACCTAAGCGCGCTAACT